>NZ_CDRRQU010000002.1:0-97105 GCF_977044495.1 Cetobacterium sp.
TTTAGCTGGAATGGAAGAGTCAGAATATATAATAGCTATAAATAAAGACAAGGCGGCACCTATTTTTGGAGTAGCAGATTTAGGATTAGTAACTGATCTGGGAAAAACAGTTACTTACTTGGTTGAAGAGATTAAAAAGGCAAAGGCGGAAAAATAGTAAATTAAGGTTCAAGTTTAATTTAACTTGAACCTCAAATTTCAAGTAATCTTATATAATATTTAAAGTTTTTAAAGCTTCTTTTGCCATTTCTTCACGTTTAGGTAGATTTTTACTCTCTTTCATATCTAAGTTAATAGCAAAACTATATATCCTATCATCTTTTTCTATCCAACCAACAAACCATCCGATAGGAATTTTTATATTTGAAGTCCCCCAACCAGTCTTTCCATGCAGGGTCCAATCCTCAGTTTTTTCTAAAATTGTTATTTCTTGAACTTGTTTTTGGATATCTTTACTGTATGGCAATTCACTATTTGCTAATTTAGTTAATAATTCACATTGCTCTATTGCGCTAATTTTTAAAGGTCCTCTTAACCAAAATTGATCAACTTCTTTTCCAATTTTTTTATTTCCAAAATTTAGTTTATTGATTTCTTCTTGCATTTTTTTTACTCCGATTTTTCTTGCTAGTAATTGATAAGCTGGAACTTGTGAAACCTTAATAGCGTATCTCAAATTTGAATCTTGAGCCCAACTTTTTAAAAATACTTTCTCACCATTATATTTATAAAAAATATCATCTACATTTTTTACAGCTCCAGTATTTAAGGCAATGAGAGAACTATAAATTTTAAAAGTAGAAGCTGGGTAAAATTGTACTTCAGCTCTTTTTTTATTATAACCAGTGAAGCTATTATTTTCGCTGTCATAAAGTACAAAAGTTCCTTCTAATTTATTTTTTTCAAATATTTCTTTAATTTTTTTATTTTCAGTAAAATTTAAAGCTAGTAATTGAAGTGATAAAATTAGAAAAATACTTAAAATATAAAACACTCTTTTCCTCATAATTTAAAATGAACTCCTTTTTATTTTTTTGCTCTTTAGCATACCATATAATTGGTGAATTGTAAATCTTTTAACAATAAATTATTTTAGATAATTTTTATGTTTATTAGTTGATAATATTGCTATTAAATAGGTCTAATAAATATTTTAATATAAAATTATTAATGAATAATATTTTTAAATGTTATTTTTATAACAATTTATAAATCTCGTATTCTAAATAGAATACGAGATTTATTTTATTGATTTTACTAATAATTTCCCAAAATATTAAAATTGCTTTACTAAAACCGAGAATTAAAATATATAAATACGAGATATAGAAATAATAAAAAAATCATACAATAAATAAAAAATAAAATTATTAAAGTATGATTTAAAAATTATCTTTCTAATAAAATTATTATAGGGTTTATTTTAATATTTTTCTAGCTTCTCTAAATCTTTGAAAAGCTGTGAATAAAACCATCCCTGTAAATATATTTATAACAAGTCCAGCGTTCTCTTTTAAAAGTATTATTAAACTCAACATTAAGAAACCTTCAGTTCTTTCGGCTAATCCAGCTTGATAATAGAATGTTTTTTCTCCTTTATTTTCAGCCAATGGCCCCGTTGTTAAAAATATTGTCATTGATATGATAATACTTATTGCTAATATAAGGGATATAAAGCTAAATTCACTATATTTATATGCAACTCCTAATATAACTGCACCCTCAACCATTCTGTCAAAAGTGATATCCATTACAGTTCCAAATGCTGATGAAGATTTTGTTTTTCTAGCTATTGTTCCATCTACAGCATCCAAATATCCAGAAAACCATAGTACCAAAACTGCTAGAACATTGAATCCAAAAACAACCAATCCCCCACTAAAAACTCCTAATAACATAGCTATTATTGTAACCGCATTTGCACTTAAATCAAATTTCATAGCTATTTCTGCTCCAACTCCTATCAATGGTTGAATATACCTTCTACAATGTGTATCTAACATCTATTTTTGCTCTCCTATTAATATTTTTTCATTGTCACTATATGCAAGAGACACCTCATCTCCCACTTCATATAAAAATTCTTTTTCTTCCACTAAAGTCACTTTTTCATTTCCTAAAGCAACAACCACTGAATATCCTCCCATTTTAAAATTTATTTCACGTACTATTCCTTTTAATTTTGAGTTTTTTACAATCTTGATACTCTTTCCCCTAAGAGCGACAAATTTATATTCACCTATATCATATTGAAAAACTTTTTCAAATATTTCTTTTGAAAATATATTTTCCACAGCCAGTAATTTTGCAGTGTAAACACTTTTAGGTTTATTGTATAAATCTTTGGGCGTTCCATAGTCTAAAAGCTCACCTTTAAACATAATTCCAATTTTATTGGATAAATAAAAAGCCTCTTCCCTATCGTGTGTTACAAATATAATTGTAATTTTTAACCTTTCATGAAGTTTTTTTACCATTTTTTGCATTTTATCTCTTAAATTAAAATCTAAAGCTGAAAAAGGTTCATCCATTAATAAAAGTTTAGGACGAGTTACTATTGCTCTTGCTATAGATACTCTCTGCTTTTCACCACCACTCAGCTCATTGGGAAATCTTTTTTCTTTTCCTACCAAGTCCATCTCAAGCAGAGTATTTTTTACTCTTTTTTCAATTTCATCCTTAGAAATTTTCTTTATTTTTAATCCAAAAGCTATGTTTTCCCAAACATTTAAGTGAGGAAGAAGTAAATCACTTTGAAAAACCATTGCTACTTCTCCATCTTTTATCACTCTACTGGGAGTTTTACCATCTATTATTATCTCACCACTGAAGTCCTTATCCAATCCTGCCACTAAGTTTAAAAGCGTGGACTTCCCTGATCCCGATTGTCCCAATATTCCGATAAATTCGCCATTCTCTATAGAAATATTAATATCCTTCAGTGAAAACTCAGAAAAAAACTTAGATACTCCTTTTATTTCTATCATTTATTGTTCTCTCTTTCTATAAATATTTTTTATTATTAAGTTTACTAAAAGAACTAACAAGTATGTAAATGAAACGTATATAACACTATATACTGTTCCATTAGTAACACCGCCATCAACTAAGTATGGCATCATTAAAATTGGAAGTGTCATAATCTGCCCTCCTCCAATTATAAAAGTTACTAAATATTGAGCTAATGAAATAACAATAACCAGAGACATTCCAACCAAAAATGATGGATAAATTATAGGTAAAGTAATTTTAAAAAAACGTTCCATAGCATCTGCTCCTAAGACCTTTCCCAAATTTATATAATCTTTATTTAATGTCACATATCCTGCTCTCATACTTTGAATATAGTAAGGCATTGTTGTTACACTATGAACAATAGCAACCCCCAATATTGTTTCTATTAAATTTAATTTTATAAATGCAAACTGAATTCCCATTGTACTGACCATTGTCGGAATAATTAGTGGAAGAATAATTAAAAACTCTATAAACTTCTTTCCTCTAAAATTTTCTCTGGCCATAAAAGAAGCTATTGGAGTTCCAATTATAAAATTTATAAACATTGTTAGTATAACAATTAAAAGTGTTGTTAGTAGGCTATCATAGGTTTTTCCAGAATTTAACACATATTTCCACATCTTAAAATTCATACTATTTAAAAATATTCCAATGAAAGGTAATAAAAATATTAGAGATAGTAAAAAATATATAATCCATAAAAATAATTTTTTCATTTTACCACTCTCTTTCTTGAAATTTTGTAAAGAACTTTAAAGCTAAGCACATTATTCCACCAAATAGTAAGCTTATACTTGAAATTAAAATATTCATAACCATTATTTTTCCTCTTAATCCTAAATTACCTTTTGTATATGTATCAAATACTAAAACAGAAAGTACTCTGGGATGAGTAACACCTAAAATATATGGCGTTTCAAATGCGGCAAAAAGATAGGTTAAAACTATAAAGAAACTGATACTCAAAGTTGGAAAAATCAATGGAAAAACTATTTTTCTAAAAAAAGTAATATTATTCAAGTTATATAATTTTCCCAAAGAATCCCATTTTCTATCAATTCTAAAAACTGTAGGGAGACTCATCATAGTCATAAATGGTAAAGCTTTCCAAACATAGGTCAATATTATTCCAACTCCATTATGGTCATTTGTTAATATTGGAAACTGATTTACTGAGGATATCATACCTATTTTTAACAGAAAGTTGTTAATTATCCCTCTTCTCATAAGTAAAAGTAAAATTCCATATGCACTGACTAAATATGGTACAAATACAGGTGCTTCAATGACTTTTTGGAAAAATTTTGTATAAAAATATCCTTTTCTTTTGCTTAAAAAAACCAGAAACACAACAACTATTGTTAGTATAAACGCAAGAAAAGAAGATATAGTATTTATTTTTACTGTATATATTAAACTATTATAAAACTCTTTTGAAGAAAGTATATCTCTATAATAATCTAGAGTAAAGTATGATTTTGTTAGAATTCTATTATATCCTAATGAGGTCATAAGAACATAATAAAGACCGTAAAGAAAGAAAAATGATATATATAATAAAAATGGTATTATATAAATAAATTTTTTAATTCTTTCCAACGTTCTCCGCCCACCCCTCTTCTATAATTGTTAATTTATCGGGAGTTAATTCCATAACTCTCTTCTTCTGTAACACTTCTGGTGAGGGAATCTTCCCACTTTTATTTAAATCAGAAAATTGTTTTACAACCTCTGGAGATAATTTTTTCATATCTAAAATGTTAAAATCTCCCCAATTTTTAGGTTCTTGTTTTAGTAGTTGTATTTCTGGTGATACCAATTCATTGATTACCGCCAAGGCTCCATCTTTATTTTGAGCATTTGTAGGTATAGCTAAATAGTGATTATTAAACAGTGTTCCTTTATCTAGTAAGAAACTTTCTGATGTTTCTGGGTAATCTCCCGACTCTATTTTAGAATTTACTTTATTTATAGTGTAACCCATAGTTACATCAACTTCGCCAGCTGAATAAAGAAGATCCAATTTTCCTTCGGACTCCGGATAAGTTTCACCTTTTCTCCATAAATACGGTTCTATATCATTAAAATAATTCCAAACCACATCTAAGTTTTGCTTAAACTCTTCAGGGGTCATATTTTGAATATTATCATATCCTAACATATCAATTACTATATTTCTAACAAAAGCACTTCCAGTAAAGTTACTCGTATTTGGATAAGTAAATCTTCCTGGATTTCTTTTTACATATTCTGTTAAAGTTTCCCAGCCAGTAAATGGAATTCCACCATTTTTGGTATCGTATATAAAATTGAACTGGGCCTCTCCAAATGGAACCTCTAAACCATTGATATCCTCTCCGAAATCTTTAATTGTCGTACTTTCTTTTAACAAATCTCTATTTTTAATATTTCCTAAAGTGTTCTCCGTTAAAACTCCAGCATCTTTTAAAGCTTTAAAATTTTCACCATTTACCCATAAAACATCTATAACGCCATTTTTTTTTTCAGCTTGTTTTTCAACTATTAATTTATTCACAACATCTTTTATATCCACAATAGGTACTCTTTTCAAATTTATATTCTCATTTTTCAATATTTTAGGAGCTACGACATCATCCATAAAAGCGTTAATCTCTTTAGAACCTCCCCACATATATATATTCACATCTTCATTCTTTTTTTTACCACAACTTGTTAGTGCCCCAAGAATTAGCAATGAAAATGCAAGTAGTTTAAATTTCTTTCTCATTTTAAAATCCTCCTCAAGAATTCTTTTTCGCTTTTTTTGCTATTATTTTTGTTATTATAGTTAGTCCTAAAAATATGAGTGATGCTATTATCGACATTTTAACTGCTGTTTTCATATCTCCTGAAGCAACAGCTCCTGCTAAAAGTACAAACACAGATGTTCCTGGTAAAATAAATACTATTGATAACATTGAATATTGAATAAAATTAATCGGTGTCAACCCATAAACATAGTTTTGAATCCCAAAAGGAAATATTGGTAGTAGTCTTGTTATTGCAAGAATAAACCAACCGTCATTTTTCACGCCTTCATTTATTTTTTTAAAAATCTCCGTATTTCCAAATTTTTCCTCAATAGGTTTTCTAGCTATATATCTTGCTATTAAAAATGATAGAGATAATCCTAATCCTGCACCAATAACCGTATATATAATTCCCATTAGAGCTCCAAAAATTATTCCACCAACCAAAGTCAAAGGTAAAGTCGAAATACAAGTTGTTGTTACAACTGTGTATAATCCAATATATGCTAAGGGGCCCCACATACCTAAACTTTTAATCAATATTTCTAGTTTTTGTCTATCTCTTAAATATTCTAAAGCCCCAGATTTTACTATTCCCATTATAATAACCATTAAAATACACAATATTACTACTGCTTTTATTGGACTTTTTTTTCGATTCATCTGACTCTCCTGCGCTTATTAAGCTCAATTTTCGATTTATATCTTGTCAACCACTGTTTTAATGGTCCCATATTTCTTTTTTTTGCTTTCAATTTTTCATATTTATCACCAAATATTAAATCAACTATATGAACAGCATCTGCTCCTCCATTTTCCATAGATTCTCTACATGCCGCACAATAGGTTACCATATGTCCCGTTGTTGTTTCACTGGCTCTTCTATTCATAACTTTTTTTGCTACTTCTGGGACTGCAGGAACAACCATTCCTCCAAAACCACAACATCTTGTTTTTTCCCTAGAATTTTTTAATTCTTCCACTTCATATCCTAATTTTTTCATAGTCCATCGAATTCCATCATGAATTTTTGTTTGATTTCTAGTCGGGCATGAATCATGTATATTAAACTTTATATCAGCACCTTTTCCTATACCAACTTGGAACTCAGGTAATCCTATTTCTGGCAATAGCTCCCATAGTGATACCACATTTTGTTTTGCATATGCACCAAATATTTCATAACATGATTGACATGCAACAATAACCGTTTCTGCTCCAACTTTATCTAATTCTAGTTGAACCGAATAAAATCTCTCGCTAAAGAGCTCATCTTGTCCCAATGATTTGGTTGGTTTTCCACAACACTTTAATATGGACCCAACTTCACCATTCAATCGATTTTGTAGATGATCCATAATACTTCCAATAGCAACAGAATCATATGAGGGTAAAGAACATCCAGGAAAAAAAATATATTTTGTCTTTTTTCCATTTGGTGCACTATTTGTTGTATTAAATAATTTTGAATATCCTAAATATTGATGTGCTTCTATAGCCTTGTGCCCTTTCATTGGGGATTTACCTCCACTATCCCTAATATATTCACTTCTGAAGTTACTAAAGTTTGTCTTTAAATCTAAATTTTTGGGACACTTTAAAGTACATTGATTACACATATTACATGAGTAAGCTATTTTAGGATTCATATTTTTATAACCTTTTTCTAGATATTCTGCAAATAAATTCTTCGGACAGTCTGTATAGTCATTTAACATACTACATTCTTTCATACAGAGTTTGCATTCGCATTTTAGACATCTATTTGCCTCTTTTCTTGCTTCTTCTGCTGTAAATCCAAAATTTTCACCATTTACTATTTTAGGAACTATTCTTTTATTTTTTTCAGAAGAATTCCACCCTTCAGGCAAAAATTCTGTTGGTAAATACAATTTTGTTTGATAAACTCCTTCAGCCTCTAAAAATCGCCCCTCTTTTAAGCTTTTTCCAGTTAAATATCTATCTATTGACTTAGCTGCTCTTCTTCCCTCTGACATAGCTTCTACAACAATACGCGCATTTGCACAATTTCCAGCAACATAAACTTTTTCATTATCTACTAACTGTAAAGTTAATTCATCAAATCTAAGTCTTCTTTCTGCCTCTTCACCCGTAGCAATTAATATTGCATCATACTCTTTTTCCAATTCTTCAAATAATATATCTTTTCCAATTTCAACTGATAACTGAATATTAACTCCCAATTTTTCTAAGAGAGAATATTCTCTATCTATTACTGCTCTTGGAAGTTTGTATTCAGGAATTCTAATCCTCATCATTCCACCAAGCTCAGATGCTTTGTCAAATATTGTAACTGTATATCCTTCTTTTATTAAGTCTATTGCTCCTTGAGCTCCTGCTGGTCCAGCCCCAACTATAGCTACTTTTTTCCCATTTTTATTTTTTACACTTAAGTCCCAATCCTCTTCATTATCAAAATTATCCGCTGCATATCTTTTTAAAGTAGCAATCGCTATAGATGATCCCTCTTCCGCTCTTCTACAATTTTGTTCACAAGGATGAGCACAAATTCTTCCAAGTGTTCCTGGTAAAAAAAGTGTTTCTCTTATAGTTCTTATTGCTTCCTTTCCCTTTCCTTCGCCAATTAACCTTACATAAGTTTTAACATCTGTATTCATTGGGCAACTACTCTTGCAGGTAGTTTCTGAAGCTCCCATACAATTTTCAACAATATTTTTCATCTTTTCTTCTTTCTAAAATTTTATTTTTCACTATTGTATATTATACTCTTTTTATCTGTAATATTAAATAAATCTTTTTTATTTTTACTCGTTAATCTCATTAGACAAAAAAAGATTGGATAAATTTTTTAATATCATCCAATCTTTCTTCATTATTTTTTTATCTTATCTATTATCTCTTCTATAGATTGTTTTCCAAAAGATATGTCTGTATCATCTATAATTAACGCCGGAACTCCCATAATATTGTATTTATCTTTTAATTCTGGAAATGCAAAAATATCTATCATTTCAGCATGAACATTTGAATTTTCAATAGCTAGTCTTTGTGCTCCTGTAACTACCTCTGGACAAAGCGAACAAGAAAGTGAAACTGCAATTTTAAGTTTTACCTTTTTATTTACACTTTGAATTTTTTGTTTTAATTCTTCACTCAACTCCTGTCCTGGCCCAGCTATATTGTATAGAGCTAAAATGAAAGAGTTCAGCTCGTGCCCACTTGGAAGCCCAGAAAACTTAACTCCCCTAAAATTATCATTATTATCCAAAATAGCAATAGTTGGAGAACAATCTAGCTCTATTTTTTCTTCTAATTCAGAATTTTCACCTTTTTTATAAATTTCTAGAGAGACTTTATTGGAAAGTTCACATATTTCATTCAAGAATCCTCTAATATTTATCGAAAGATCGTTATCATTTATTACAGCTACTATTTTTATCTCGTTTTGGAATCTTTCAAAAATATTTTTCAGTTGCGAAACTATCCCTTCATCTAAAAACTTAGAATCAGAATCTCTACCGGAGATATCTGAAGTTTTTGGATGTTCCTTTTCCTCTTTTTTGATTCCTAAAGATTCTCTTTTCTCTTCAATAATTTTTTCTAAAACTGTTGCAGCTAAAGCTCCATCAGCAACCGCTGTAACAACTTGCCTCAATCTTTTTGGTCTAACATCTCCAACAGCGTATACATCTTTAACATTTGTTTCTAAATTTTCGTCAGTTATAATATATCCCTGAGAATCTAAATTTACATGATTTTTAAATAAGTCACTTTGTGGCTTATACCCAATGAAAACAAAAACACCAAAAGATTCATTATTTGGAGCATTATATTCCCAAGTAGTATTTGTTAAATTATCTTTAAAAATAGCTTTTCTAAGTTTCGTATCACCGATTACTTCAATAAGTTGCGAATTGAACTTTACCTCAATTTTTGGATGTTTTAAAACTTTTTCAGCTATAGATTTAGCACATGTAAACTCAGGCTCTCTGGCTATAATTGTCACTTTTCTTGCAAATTTAGTTAAAAATATAGCCTCTTCGGCTGCAGCAAACCCAGCTCCAATAACAAAAACATCAAGACCAGTAAAAAATTCTCCATCACAAGTAGCACAATATGCAACACCTCTACCCGTATACTCATCTTCTCCAGGGAACCCTAACTTTCTTGGATTTGCTCCTGTAGCGATAATAACACTTAACGCTCTATAAACTCCAGAAGTAGTTTCAATTTCCTTAATTTCTTCCTTGAAGTTTATATTTGTAACTTCAGATTTTAGAAATTCAACACCAAATCCAATCGCTTGTTCTTTCATCTGTTCTCCCAGATGGTGCCCAGAGATTTCTTTAATTCCAGGATAATTTACAACTTCAGAAGTAGTAGTGATTTGCCCTCCAACCCCAGATTTTTCTATAATTAAAACATCCATCTGAGCTCTACCGGCATATATCCCAGCCGATAAGCCCGCTGGTCCTCCTCCAATAACAATTAAATCATATATCTTACTCATAGTTCACCTCTCAATTTTAGTATATATATCATTAAAAATTGAAAGGCACTTAATAGTGCCTTTCCAAAGAGTTTAAATTTTTCCAACTAAATCTAAAGATGGTTTTAAAGTTTCTGAACCTGGTTTCCATTTTGCAGGACAAACTTCTCCACCATGCTCAGCAACAAATTGAGCAGCCTGAACTTTTCTTAAAAGTTCAGTAGCATCTCTTCCGATTCCTAAATCATGGATTTCATATGCTACTATTTTTCCTTCAGGATTTACAACAAAGCTTCCTCTTAGAGCTAATCCCTCTTCTGGAATTAAAACACCAAACATCTCTGATATTTTTCTTGTAGGATCTGCTACCATAGGATACTGTATTTTCTTTATAGTATCAGAAGTATCATGCCATGCTTTATGAACAAAGTGAGTATCAGTTGAAACAGAATAGATTTCACAATTAATCTCTTTAAACTTAGCATAGTTATCAGCTAAATCTCCTAACTCTGTAGGACAAACAAAAGTGAAGTCTGCTGGATAAAAGAAGAAAACTGACCATTTCCCTTTTATAGATTCATTAGTAACCTCAACAAACTTGTTATTGTGGTACGCTTGTGCTTTAAACTCTCCAATATTTTTTCCTATTAATGACATATAATAACCTCCTATATATTTATAATTATTTTCTTTTTGTAATCATTACAATATAATAATACTATACTTTACTTATATTGTCAATATTTTATTTAAAAATATTTTGATAATAAAAATATTATCTAAAGTTTATTCGGTAGAAATTACTATTTTCCTTTTTATTTTTTATAAAAAATGAAAAAATTAATATTCTGGATTTACATGAACCATACAATGTTTAGCGTCAGAAAAAGATTCCTCTATCTTTGTATGCACTCTCTCAGCTATTGTATGAGCTTCACTAAGTGAGATATTTCCATCTACAGAAATTTCCAAATCTATATAAAATTTAGCTCCAAAAATTCTAGTTTTTAAGGAATCAATCCCTTTAACACCAACTTCTTCTAAAGTTAATCTCTTTATCTCCTCAACAATCTTTTCATCACATGACACATCTACAATTTTCTCAACAGCATCTTTAGCTATGTCATATGAAACTTTTAATATTATAATAGCTATAATTATGGCTGCTAAAGGATCTAGTATTCGGAAGCCGATAATAGAACCACCAATACCAATTAAACTCCCAATTGAAGAAAAAGCATCTGATCTATGGTGCCAAGCATCTGCCATAAGAGATGGCGAATTTATTTTTTTAGCTGAATTTCGAGTATACCAATACATCCATTCTTTGACAAGAATAGATAACATAGCAGCTATAAGTGCCAAAATTCCGGGAGCAGGTAAGTCCTCACTAAGTGCTTTTTCTATTCTTCCAATTCCTTCATAACCAATTCCTAATCCAGTTAATCCAAGTAATACAGCTAAAAATATAGCCACTATACACTCTAATTTTTCATGTCCATATTGATGCTTTTCATCAATATTTTGTCCACCAATTTTTACACCAATAATAACGATAAATGTACTAAATACATCACTAGCAGAATGAATTGCATCCGATATCATCGCCCCTGAATTAGCTAATATACCTGCCATTAACTTAATTATAAAAAGTAACATATTTATAAAAATACTAACTTTTGAAACTTTCATTGCAATCTTACTTCCATTCTTTAACTGTTCGTCATCTAAAATATTACTCACCTTCCCTTTTATAAAAAAATATAAAAAAGGACAATAATTTTCCTCATAGAAAAATCGTTGTCCCATGATTTTTAATCTCACTGCATCAATTAAGACGCCCGGCAAATTAGCCTGATCAACTTTAGAAGAGTATAACCTATCTATATCACAAAATCAAGTAATAATTTAATAATTTTCCGATCTCACTTCAAAAAAGCTTTTTGAATATGAACATACTTCACAATTTTCAGGAGCTTTTTTTCCCATAACTAGATGTCCACAATTTATACATTCCCACATAGTTTCATCTGCTTTTTCAAAAACAGCTTTCATTTCCACATTATTTAAAAGTTTACGGTATCTTTCTTCATGAGCTTTTTCTATTTTAGCTACAGCTCTAAACTTTTTAGCAAGCTCATAGAAACCTTCTTCCTCTGCTTCTTTAGCAAACTTACTATACATATCTGTCCATTCATAATTTTCACCTTCAGCTGCATGTAAAAGATTTTCACTAGTATCTCCAAGCATTCCTAATTCTTTAAACCACAATTTAGAATGTTCTCTCTCATTATCAGCAGTTTTTATAAATAAATGATGAATTTGTTCATACCCTTCTGATTTTGCAACTTCTGAATAAAATGTATATTTATTTCTGGCCAGTGATTCTCCAGCTAAAGCCTCTAGTAAATTTTTTTCAGTTTTTGTTCCTGCATATTTATTAGTAGATTCCTCATTTTTTTTCTCTTCTATTTTCTCAAAAACACTTGCAGGTTGTTTACAAAGTGGGCAAACAAATCCTTCTGTCAAATTTCCTTCATGAATATATCCACAAACTGTGCATCTATATTTTTCCATTTTCTTTCCTCCCAGTTCTTCACTTCTGTCACTATAGTTAGTATGTAACATTTTTTCTGCCAATTCACTCAAAGGTTCTTTATAAAACTCTTTATATAACTCTACAATCTCTGGATTTTCATGACTAAGTCTAAGCTCTAATTCAGAATCTCTTTTATATAAACCTTCAATTCGCTTCTCTCTTAATTTGTCACCTTTTAACATTGTACCTTTTGGTTGTCCTCCACCACCAATACATCCACCTGGACAAGTCATAACCTCAATAAAGTGATACTCTTTATCTAAATTTTCTATATTTTTTATAAACTTCGTTGCATTGTCTGTTCCAAAAATTACAGCCACATTTATTTCTAATCCCTCAATATTTAAAGACGCTTCTTTTACACCATCCATCCCACGAATCTCTTTAAGATTATAAAGTTCTAGTGGTGGTTCTCTTTTAGTCAAATAGGTATATGCTGTTCTTAGAGCAGCTTCCATAACTCCACCAGTATTTGCAAATATAACTCCTGCCCCTGAAGCTTTTCCCATAAATCTATCATAATCAACATCTGATAAAGATTGGAAATCTATCTCCTCCTCCTTTGCCCACAGAGCCAATTCTCTCGTTGTTATAACAAAATCCATATCTCTTAAATTTTCTATTTTATTATAATGAGCTGAGTCATTCATTTCCTCTCTTTTAATTTCAAATTTTTTAGCTGTACAAGGTGTTACAGCCACATTTACTATTTTTGTTGGATCAATCCCCATTTTTTTAGCAAAATAGGTTTTTATAGTCGGACCTTGCATTCCAATTGGACTTTTTGCAGTTGATATATGCGGTAAGATTTCAGGATGAAAAATTTCAGCATATTTTACCCAAGCTGGACAGCAACTTGTAAATTGTGGTAGTGGCTTGTCATTTTTAGTTATTCTGCTTAAAAGTTCACTAGCTTCCTCCACAATTGTTAAATCCGCTGCAAAATTTGTATCAAGCACATAGCCTGCTCCCAATTTTTTTAATAATGCTACCATTTTCCCTTGAACAAAACTTCCATCTTCCATTTGAAACTCTTCACCTAAAGCAATCCTAACTCCAGGAGAAGTTGAAAATATCACTATATTTTCTTTATTCTTTATTAATGATTTTAATTTTTTATAGTCATAAACTTCTGTAATACTAGATGTAGGGCAAACATTTGAGCACTGTCCACACTCTATACAGACAGCAATATCATTAGTTTTATCTAGAAAGTAATTATTATTTACACCTATATAATTATTACAAATTTCCTTACATTGCCCACATTTTATACAAAGTTTTTCATCTCTAGCTATAGAATAGCTATCTTCGTTGATAGCTACTCTAATATTTTGTGATAGATGCTTACTCATAACTACCTCCTTTTAGAAATTTTTAGGTTGTAACATAAAGTAAGCTTTTGGATGCTTACAAACTGGACATAGCTCCGGAGCTGAATCTCCTACGTGTATATGACCGCAGTTCATACATTCCCATTCTTTGACTTCCTCTCTTTTAAATACCTTTCCTGATTCTATATTTTCTAAAAGCTGTTTATATCTGGCTTCATGTTGTTTTTCTATTTTTCCAACTTCATCAAAAAGGATAGCAATCTCCTCTAGTCCCTCTTCTCTAGCTTCTTTAGCAAATGTTGCATACATATCTGTCCACTCATAATTTTCGCCCTCAGCAGCATCTTTTAAATTTTCAATAGTAGAAGCTACCGTTCCTCCATGAAGAAGTTTGAACCAAATTTTAGCGTGCTCTTGTTCGTTGTGTGCTGTCTCTTCAAACAATTTAGCCACTTGAACATACCCCTCTTTTTTAGCTTTACTTGCATAGTAAGAATATTTATTTCTTGCCATAGACTCTCCTGCAAAAGCTTCTAATAAATTTTTTTCTGTTTTTGTACCTTTAATATTGCTCATTATGTCCTCCTCTTCTTAAAACTATATTTTTATAGTTTTATAAATTTGTAATTATTACAAACTTGATATGAGTATACACCTATATTTTAAAATTTGCAAGTTTTTTTAAGTAAAAAATAAAAATAAAACTTTTTTCCCATCAAAAAACGTCTAAAGTATATAATAATAGTTAGAAAAGCAAAGAAAGATTTTTAGTAGTTTTATCACTATAGTAAATTGTTGATATTGTGGAAAATAACCATCACGTAGTATTGAAATTATTTAGTTTCAAAAATATTTTGATATTAAAGTTTTAAACAAGTTATGAAGTTATTTTTTCTAGCTATTATATTAAGGCAATAGATTTAAAGTTAGTAAAGTATCTTGATTTTAAAAAGATTTTTAGAAAAAAAGGTTTTACAAGTTTTAAAATTATTCGAACGTAGAAAGTTAATAAAATTAAAAAGTTTTAAGTATTCAAGAAGTGGAAGTAGAGGGATTTGTGATGGTTACCCTCTACTTTTTTTATTTTTCCCATATCATAATAAGCTCTTTCTCACCTGTTGCTTCATCAAAACTTTCAGATATTGCTTTAAAATTTTCTCTTTTATAAAAATTTATTGCACGAAAATTTTTTATGTATACATTCAAAGAAAGATGTTGTTTCTTATCTTTTACATGATACAATAACTTTTTTCCTATTCCCTTAAAATGCCATTCACTCGATATAAAAATACCAGCAATATAGCTCTCCACAAGACCTATAAATCCTTTAATTTCACCACCACTCTCATAGACATACACCTCTGCCTGAGGTAAAATATCTTTCACTTCATCAATCTTTCCTAACCAATAACTCTCAGGAATAAAGTTATGAACTTTTTTATTTTCTTCAAACCAAATTCGAATAACCGTGTCTATATCTTTTTTCTCTAATTTTCTAATCATTACTGCTCTCCTTTACAACTAACTTTAATTATGTTATTATCATAACATAAAAAATTAAAATGGAGGAGTTTCATGGAAAATAAAAATTTAAATAATAAAGTAAAAGAAAAAAGATTTGAATTGATATTAAGAATATTTAACAAAATTGATTTCCAGAAAATTGAAATTCCAAAAGAGTTCAGTCAGGATACTTTTTTTGATTTTTTGAAATGGAAAATCGGAACAAATATATCTTCTAGATATGATAAACAATTAAATTTTATATATAATCAAAAAAATGAAGAATTACAAGCCAGACTTTTAAAAAATTTAGAATACGATTTTGGACAGGAGCAGTTTGAGATTTTATCAAATATCTATTTTGAATTTGGAAAGCAATAAGAAAAACCTTCTAAATTATTTTGTTAATCTAGAAGGTTTCTAGTTAATTGTTTATAAAGTTATCTTTTGAATTATTCTAAAAAACTATTTAATTAAAAAATTTGTAACAATGCTATTTTTTTCCAGTATTCCCTCTTTTCCTTTAAAGTGTATTACCACAGGACCATTATTTAATTTAATTCCATTTGCTGATACAGCTCTAGTTAAATTATACACATTTTTATTCAACTCTACAAAAGTAGCCGTTTCCCAGTTATCATCTGTCATAAGAGTTCCAATAAGTTCATTATCATTAGTTACTAAAGTAAGTTTTTGAGTTTCATCACTCTTAGAGGATACAATCGCTTGATTCAAGGGTGACGAAGTCAAAGATTTACAACCGATTAAAGATATAAAAACTGTAGTTAATAATAAAATTTTGATATTCATAGATGCCTCCTAGTTTTTAAAAATTAAAGTATTTAGTATATTTCATTTAGAAAAGTTTTATTATTAAAAATAAACTCTCGTATTATGATAGAAGTTTTTGGATGCTTTAACATCTTTTGAAATATTTGTATATTTAATTTAGCCTTATTTAAGGTATTAAACTTTGAACTACTATTAAATTTAATTCCATAAAATTTTGATATTTCAAAAAGCTTTGGCCATCTATTTCTACCATGAGAATTTTTAATTCCTACAATATTGACATTTGTCAGCATAGTACAAAGTTGAACCTTGTCCTCTAAATTTAATAACTGGTTATGAAGTTTAATATTGTATGAAACAAAATGTGTCGTGTCTTTAGATAGAGCTCTAAATTCTTGCAGATTAGTCGTATTTTTTATCTCCTCCAAATAAATTAAATCTCCAGTTTTCAAATTAAAGCCTACTTTAATTGCACTTATATAGAAGCTATTTAAACTCGTATCAACACTATTGTTACTCAAGGAAAAAAATATTATTTTTTTATAATTTTTAGAAAGTTCTAACTCCTCATATTTTGTAGAGAAATCAGTTTTATTAACAATTTTTCTTGATGGAGATATCGGTTTACGAATATTCTCACTTTTGATAGATTGTTTAATTTTAAAATTTTTTATACAAAAGAAAGCTACTACTATAATAATAAATATAAAAATAATGTATATCATTGACATCTTTATACTTTAGTTACCATAGAATCTAACGTTTTTAATTTTGATAGCAGCTCTTTTGACATATGTTTTCTTTTGTGTAAGTTGTTCAAATAAATCCCTCCTGAAAAATTATATATGTATATATTATACTAATTTGTAGAGAAAATGAAGTTAAAATTTAAAAAAATTTCCTTTGATATATTTCTCTAACAGCTTTTTTACTGTATAATATTAGTAAAACTTAATAATTAAGTTAAAAGGAGTTTTTTATGAGAAAAAAAATTTTAATAGTAGAGGACGAGGAAAGTTTAGCAAACATAATAGGAAAGAATCTAAAAAAAGAAGGATTTGAAATAGAAATAGTTACTGAAGGCGATTTAGTTTTAGAAAAATTTTATTCATTTTCTCCAGCATTGGTACTATTAGACATAAATTTACCCAAAAAAAGTGGATGGGAAATTTGTAAAGAGATTCGTGAATATTCAAAAACTCCTATAATTATAATGACAGCTAGAGATACCGAGCTAGATGAGATTTATGGATTGGAGTTAGGCGCAGATGACTATGTAACAAAGCCAATAAGTACAAAGGTAATAATATTAAAAATAAAAAAGCTTTTAAAAATAGATAGTACTAGTTTTTTTTATTTAGATAAGATGAGCTTTGATTATAATTCTTTTAAACTCACAATAAATGATAAAGAACTGATATTATCAAAAAGAGAAGCTCTACTTTTAGAATATTTCTTTAGAAATCAAAATATAGTTTTATCGAGAGAAACACTGTTAAACGAAGTTTGGGGATTTGAATTTAGTGGAGAAGAGAGAGCCGTAGATACATTAGTTACTCGTCTTAGAAAAAAAATGGGAGTATACGCAGAATATATAAAATCGATAAGAGGAGTGGGTTATGTCTTTAATCAAAATTAGAGTTAACCTTTTTACTAAAATATTTGGATTTTCATTATTTATTATACTGGTAACAGTCTTAATAAATTATGTTCTAAGTGCTATTTTTCTAGAAAAATTTTATATTTATAGAAAAAAAGAGTTAATGCTGAAGGTCATTCAGAATGCAAAAATTATTTATAAAACACAATCTGAAAATAATTTTGAAGATTATGTATATGATGTAAAGGAATCTATGGGAATAGATATTGACATAAAAAATTCACAAAGAAATCGTATGAAAGGAAATCATATGATGAAGAGAAATAACAGTATAGAAAATATTCCCTATAATAAATTTGTAGATAAAGAACTATTTGGAAATGATGCTAAAATTTTATATTACGGGGAGGAACTCTCAAAGAATAGTGGAATATTTGTAAGTACTTCTCTTTCAGTGATTCAGGCTCATAGTCACGAAAGTAATATATTTAATATTATAACGGCTCTATTCGCACTGATTATATCTTTAGGAACAGGACTAATATTTTCTAGGAGAATTACAAAAGATATAGGACATTTGAATAAAAAGGCAGACAAAATTTCTAAATTAGAGTTTCCTAAAAATATTAAAATTGATAGAAATGATGAAATTGGAGATTTAAGTAAAAATTTAGAAAAAATGTCGAAGGAACTTTCAACATCCGTAACCAATTTAAAATCATTTGTATCAAATGCTTCCCATGAATTAAGAACTCCAATTGCTGTTATCTGCACTCATGCGACAGCATTGCTCGAAAATAGTGAAATTGAGGAAAAGGAAAAAAGAAAATATCACGAAATAATCTTAAAAGTAGGAAATGAGATGAAGGAATTAATCGATAATCTATTGATACTTTCAAAGTTAGATAGTACAGTTTTCAAATTAAAAAAGGAAAATATAAATCTGGAACAAATTATAGAGGCGGCTTTAGAGAGATATGACATAATCGAGTTAGAAAAAGACATAAGTATAGATGTAAATTTGATAACAAAGAATATAATCGGTGATTCTAGAATTTTAAAATTGGTTTTAAATAATCTGATTCAAAATGCTTTAAAATATAGCATTAGAGGAGGTGAAGTAAAAATTTTTCAAAGGTCTCATTACTTAGTTTTAGAAAACATATTTCAAGGTGAACTTGAAACTGATATTCAAAAACTTTTGCAACCTTTTTCAAGAGGAAAAAATGCTGAAGATTTCAAATTTGATGGTGTGGGATTAGGATTATCAATAATTTCGAAGGCTTTGACTTTAGCTTCAACAAAATACAATATATTAATAGATAGAGACAAATTCATTGTAGAACTAAGTATATTTTGATAAAAAAGGAGGGGTAAGATGTTTAAAGTAGACAAAGAGAAGTGTATAGGTTGCGGATTATGCATAAAAGATTGCTTTGTAAGAGATATTGAATTGATTGAAGGAAAAGCTTTAATAAAGAATATAACTTGTTTTAAGTGTGGGCATTGTATAGCAATATGCCCAGTTGCTGCAGTATCTACAGATGAATATAATATGAGTGATATAGTTGAGTATAATCAAGAAAAATTTACTATTGATTCTGATACTCTTTTAAACTTTATAAAATTTGAAAGAACAGTAAGACAATTTAAAGAAAAAGATGTAGAGAATGAAAAGATTTTAAAAATAATAGAAGCTGGAAGATTTACTCAAACAGCTAGTAATGCACAAAATGTAAATTACATAGTTGTAAAGAATCAAATTCAAGAAGTTAGAAAAATAACATTAGAAGTATTGAATAGCTTAGGAGAATATGTTTTAAAGAGTTCGACAAACACCTTATATAAAAGATACGCTAAAATGTGGATAAAGATGTATAATGATTTTATATCTAATCCTCTAGGAGCGGATTATCTATTTTTTAAGGCACCAGTTTTGATAATAGTTACTTCGGAGCATCCTTTAAATGCTGGATTAGCTTCAGCTAATATGAAACTTATGGTTGATACATTAGGATTAGGAACTGTTTTTAGCGGTTTTTTTACAAGAGCCTGCGAAGGTGATTCTAAAATAAAAGAATTTTTGGGAATTGAAAGAAATCAGAATATAGTCACTTGTATGGTAATTGGTTATCCAGATGTTAAATATTCAAGAACTGTACCTAGAAAAATGCCAAATATTATTTGGAAATAATAAAGAAAAAATCCATTGAATAGCTATCTATTCAATGGACTTTTTTTGCGTAAATTTCAATTATTAGAGTGAAAATTATTGATTCAAAGTTTAAAATTGTAATAGTTACAAATATATACTTATTATAAATCAATTACTAAAAAATTGCAAGATATTTTTAAATCTTTATATTATGGAAATATCAATTAAATTATTTTTGTTGTCCATTCCTCGACATTCCAAATTTCAGTGGCAATATCCATATAAAATTCAGGTTCATGACTCACCATCAAAACTGTTCCATTAAATTCTTTTATTGCTCTTCTCAACTCTTCTTTTGCATCTACATCCAAGTGATTTGTAGGTTCGTCTAAAATTAAGAAATTAATCTCCCGATTCATAATTTTAGCAAGTCTAACTTTTGCATTTTCTCCTCCTGATAAAACACGCATCTGACTTGTTATGTGATCTGTAGTGAGACCACATTTAGCTAGAGCCGCTCTGACTTCGGCATTCGTCAATCCTGGAAATTCATTCCAAAATTCATCCAAAGCAGTTACTGAAGAGCTTTCTTCCTCTTGTTTAAAATAACCAATTTCCAAAAATTGACCATGTTCAATCTCTCCTGATAAAGATTTTATTCTTTTTAAAATTGTATTTAAAAGTGTAGATTTTCCTAATCCATTAACCCCTTTTATAGCAATTTTTTGATTACGTTCTATCGTAAAATTAAGTGGTTTTGTCAAAGGTTCGTTGTATCCAATAACAAGATTTTTCACAGTAATAATCTCTCTAGATGGTGTACGAGCAGTTTTAAAACCGAAAATTGGCTTTGGTTTCTCTCTAGCAATTTCAATAATATCCATACGATCTAACTTTTTTTGTCTATCTTTAGCCAAGTTTGTTGTAGCAACTCTAGCTTTATTTCTAGCTATAAAATCCTGCAGATGAGCAATTTCTTTTTGTTGCTTTTTGTAAGCAGCTTCTATTTGCCGCTTTTTTAATTCATACATTTCTCTAAATTGATAGTAATCACCAGTATATCTGGTCAAAACTGCGTTCTCAATATGGTAGATAACATTAGTCACCTCATTTAAAAATGGTATATCATGAGAAACTAAAATAAAAGCATTTTCATAACTTTTTAAAAAGTTTTTTAACCAAATTATATGGTCTTCATCTAGGAAATTTGTAGGTTCATCTAAAATTAAAATCATTGGATTTTCTAACAAAACTTTAGCTAAAAGTATTTTGGCTCTTTGACCTCCAGAAAGCTCAGAAACATCTCTTTCTAATCCAATATCAAGTAAACCTAATCCAGCAGCATATTCTTCAATCTTAGAATCAAGGTTATAAAAATCAGCTCCTTCAAGAATACTCTGAATCTCACCTACCTCTTCTAAAATTGCATCCATCTCTTCAGGAGAGCAATCCCCCATCTTTGTATAGAGATTCATAATCTCTTGCTCTAACTCAAACATATGAGCAAATGCAGATTTTAAAATATCTCTAATTGTTTTTCCTTTTTCTAAAGTACTATATTGATCAAGATAACCGGTCGTAATATAGTTACACCAAGAAACTTGACCTTCATCTGGCATAAGTTTACCTGTTATAATATTTAAAAATGTTGATTTCCCTTCTCCATTGGCTCCAACTAATCCAACGTGTTCACCTTTTAGTAGTCTGAAAGAGGCATTTTCTAAAATAACTCTAGAACCAAATCCATGACTTACGCTTTTAACATCTAAAATACTCATAAATTTTAACTCCTAATATATTTAATTAATCTTTTTAACGATATACAATACTCTAATTCTATCATGATTTTTAAATAAATGATACATACTTTATTTTTTACCGCATTCACAGTGTATACCTTGAAAATTTATACTATTTAATTTTTATATTGTATTTTTCATAAATTTTGAGGTATTAAAAATATTATAAAGTTAATAATTTTTTTACTTACTAAGGTTATTTTAAAAATGTAAAATATGGAGGTTTTAAATTATGCTAAATCAAGAAATTTTTAATGCTATGTCTATCAAATTAACAGCCCATGATATTCCTTTGGAAAAACCTAAATTTGATCCTAAAATTAGAAGAGCTCCTAAAAGGGTTGTACATTTAGAAAAAGATGAGATTGCACTAGCATTAAAAAATGCTTTAAGATATATTCCAGAAGAATTTCATGAGATGTTGGCACCTGAATTTTTGGAAGAACTTAATACTTATGGAAGAATATATGGATATAGATTTAGACCTGTCGGAAATATATATGGAAAGCCAATTTTTGAATATAAAGGAAAATGTACAGATGCCAAAGCGATTCAAGTTATGATAGATAATAATCTTGATTTTGATATAGCTCTCTACCCATATGAACTTGTTACTTATGGAGAAACTGGACAAGTTTGTCAAAACTGGATGCAGTATAGATTGATTAAAAAATATCTTGAAAATATAACAATGGATCAAACTTTGGTTGTAGCTTCAGGGCATCCAACAGGATTATTTAAATCTCATCCTTCAGCTCCTAGAGTCATAATAACTAACGGACTTATGATTGGAGCTTTTGACGACTATGATAACTGGGCAAGAGGTGCAGCTCTTGGAGTAGCTAACTATGGGCAGATGACTGCTGGAGGATGGATGTATATAGGTCCTCAAGGGATAGTCCATGGAACGTACTCCACAATTTTAAATGCTGGAAGACTTTTCTGTGGAGTTCCTGCTGATGGTGATTTAGCTGGAAAGCTTTTTGTAACATCTGGACTTGGAGGAATGAGTGGTGCTCAAGGAAAAGCTACAGTTATAGCAAAAGGAGTTTCCATAATTGCAGAAGTTGATCTTTCTAGAATTCAAACGAGGCTAGAACAAGGATGGATAAATAAATTTGTTACAACTCCTAAAGAAGCCTTTGATTTAGCTAAAGAGAAGATGAACTCTAAAACTCCATATGCAATCGCTTATTTGGGAAACATAGTGGATTTATTAGAATATGCAGATATAAATGACATTCATATAGATTTATTATCTGATCAAACATCCTGTCATGCGGTTTATGATGGTGGATATTGTCCTGTTGGAATAACCTTTGACGAAAGAACAAGACTATTAGCAGAAGACAGAGAAACTTTTAGAAAATTAGTTGATGAAACGCTAAGAAGACATTATAATGTAATTAAAAATCTAACTAATAAAGGAGTATACTTCTTTGACTATGGAAACAGTTTCTTGAAATCTATTTACGATATAGGAATTATGGAGATATCTAAAAATGGTAGAGACGACAAGGGGGGGTTCATATTCCCTTCATATGTTGAAGATATTTTAGGTCCTGAATTATTTGATTATGGATATGGACCATTTAGATGGGTTTGTTTATCGGGAAAAAAAGAAGACCTTTTAAAAACTGATGCTGCGGCCCTTGAATTGGTTAACCCAAATAGAAGATATCAAGATAGAGATAACTATATGTGGATAAAAGATGCAGATGAAAATGGACTTGTCGTTGGAACACAAGCAAGAATATTTTATCAAGATGCTATGAGTAGAACCCAAATAGCCCTAAAATTTAATGATATGGTTAGAAAAGGTGAGATTGGTCCAGTTATGCTAGGACGTGACCACCATGATGTTTCAGGAACAGATTCACCATTTAGGGAAACATCCAATATAAAAGATGGAAGTAATATTATGGCTGATATGGCGACACAGTGTTTTGCAGGAAATGCAGCTAGAGGGATGACTATGATAGCACTACATAACGGTGGAGGAGTAGGAATAGGTAAATCTATCAATGGTGGGTTTGGAATGATTTTAGATGGAAGTAAAAGAGTGGATGATATTCTAGCCCAAGCAATGCCATGGGACGTTATGGGTGGAGTTGCAAGAAGAGCTTGGGCAAGAAATGCTCATTCAATTGAGACAGTTATAGAATTTAATAAAAATAATGAAGGAACAGATCAAATAACTTTACCATATATTGTAAGTGAAAATTTAATAGAAAAATTAGTAAAATAAAAGTTTAACAAAAAATAGGAGAAGATAGTATGCAGTGGAATGGAAGGGTAGATGGAGAGGAATTAGATGTTCTTCGTATACATCAAGTAGTCAATGTTATGACTTTAGATGAATTACTTAAAGTTGATTCAGAAGAGAAAAAGGTTTGTTTTGTAAGTTTTAATTCTGATGAAGGAGTTAGGAGAAATTCAGGTAGATTAGGAGCAAAAGATGGTTGGATTCACGTAAAAAAAGCTCTATCTGGATTTCCTATTTTTAGAGAAGACTTAAAATTTTATGATTTAAAAAATCCTATCGAAGTCATAGGTTACGATTTAGAATCAGCACATACAGAGGTCTCCAAAATAGTTTCAGCTTTAAAAGAAAAAAATTTTCTTGTGGTGGTTCTTGGAGGAGGTCATGATGTCGCCTTTGCGAATTTCTCTGGAATTTTAGACTATGCTTTAAAAAAAGAAGATAATCCAAAAATTGGAATTATAAATTTTGATGCCCATTTTGATATGAGGGAATATACAAATGGCAGAAACTCTGGAACTATGTTTTTACAAATAGCTGACATTTGTGATAATAAAAATTTGAATTTTGATTATAATGTTTTTGGAATTCAGAAATTTTCTAATACAAAAAGACTTTTTGATAGAGCGGATAAATTGGGCGTTAAATACTATTTTGCTGAAGAGATTAGAACTATTGTAAGTGATGATCTTTATTCAATTTTAAAAAGGAACGATTATATACACCTAACTTTGTGCACAGATGTATTCCACATAACTTCTGCTCCGGGTGTAAGTGCACCACAAACCTTTGGAGTTAATCCAAGAAATGCGTTGCCCCTTTTAAAAACAATTGCAAGATATTCAAAAAATTTAACAATAGATGTAGCTGAAATTAACCCAACTTTCGATTATGATGATAGAACATCAAGACTGATGGCTAACATAATATATGAACTAATTCTTTGTCATTTTGAATAGATAAAAAATTACGAAAGGAGAGTAGATAGAACTCTCCTTTTTTAATGTATTATCTTTAAACTTCACCAATTAGTTCCAATATATCCTGTGGTCTATTTAAAATAAAATCTGCAGATATACTTGATAAATCACAGCTTCCCCATGAAGCTAGAGCAAACTTCATACCAGCTTTTTTACTAGCTATTTCATCTGCAAAAGTATCTCCAACATATATAATATTTTCTGGATTTAACTTTAAAAGCTTCGCTCCCAAAAGTAATGGATCAGGGTTGGGTTTATGAAAAATTGTATCTTCTGCCAAG
This sequence comes from Cetobacterium sp., assembly GCF_977044495.1. Classification (NCBI taxonomy): domain Bacteria; kingdom Fusobacteriati; phylum Fusobacteriota; class Fusobacteriia; order Fusobacteriales; family Fusobacteriaceae; genus Cetobacterium; species Cetobacterium sp. The sequence continues at coordinate 25,567 of NZ_CDRRQU010000002.1, forward strand.
ACAGCACACTCAATATATCTCTCCAATCTTGTAGGAATAAAATCGATTTCATATTGTTTTTTCATTTTAGAACTAGCGATTCCTATTTTAATTCCCATTTCATAGAGTCTTTTGAATACTTCATCAAATCCCTCATATAAAATAGCTCCCTCTTCAAATTCATTGACATATTTTACCCATTTTTCATAGGTTTTTTCAATATCATGGAACCCAAGTATTTTTATTGTCTCTTTACCTGGGTAAGCGCAATATTCAAGAAGTTCATCGTAGGAAATCTCTTTTCCAAGTTCTTCTAAAATTAATTTTTGTAGTGGTATTATATTCATTTTTTGGGTGTTTAAAACTGTTCCGTCCAAATCAAAAAGAATTCCTTTGATAATAGTTCTCATATATAAACTCCTTTTTTATCATTTTTATTATTGCGTGTTAAGTTTATAGTAACACTTCTTTATAAAAATTTGTATCTCTTTTTAATCAAAATAATTTCCTATTGACATTTAGAAGTTAATATAACAAATAATATCCCTTCTCGAAGAGCTGTAGAGGGAAATGGTGGCATATTACAGGATATTAACAATGGTCTTTGTAGATATTGGATAGGAGAAATAAAAGGAAGATAAATTTTTTAAACGAATAGTTTAAACAAAGTGTATCTATTTATTTTAAAATAATTAAAACTTCGGAGGTAGATATGAAAAAAAATTTTAAACTATTTTCATTATTAACCATAGTTTTTACTATTTTTAGTGATAGCTTTGCAAATGAAAAAATTTATTTTCACGGAGATAGCCAAAGTAAAAAAATAGCCTTAACTTTTGATGATGGACCAAATGATAGCTCTCTTCCAAAAATTCTAGATTTATTAAAAGAAGAAAAAATAAAAGCTTCTTTTTTCTTCATTGGGAAAAATATTTTATCTAATAAAGAAGAAGTTAAACGAACTTATGATGAAGGACATTTAGTTCTAAATCATAGTTATACACATTCAAATTTTAATACAGCATCTCAAGAAACTATAACATCTGAGATTAAAGAGGCAAATAATGCAATCAATAATATTTTGGGTATAACTCCTACATTATATAGACCCCCTTATGGAATAATTACAGAAAACGAAAAAATAGTTGTTAAAAATTTGGAGATGAATATTGTACTTTGGAATGTTGATGGGGAAGATTGGAACATAAAAAGGTCAGTGGACTATGTGATAAGGACTCAGGAAAAAGAAACTAAGAATGGGAGTATTATTCTTATGCATACCCAACCAAATAAAGACACATCATATGAAGCTCTTAAAAAATTAATCCCATATTACAGAAATCAAGGATATGAATTTGTAAAATTAGATGAACTTTTAGAAATAGAGCCATATGAAACTTTAAAATAAAAATAAATAGATGGACCAATAACAACTAGTCCATCTATTTGTTTTACCGTATACTTGAAGTCATTAAAAGTGCCATGACAAGAAACCAAATAATTATTCCAAGAAATATCATAACAAGTGATGCTATTAGAAAATTCTTTAAATTTTGATTGGTTTTTTCAGAGACTAACCACTTAATCCACATAATTATGTTAACAATAGGAATCATCATAATTATTTGAATAATAATCCAATTCTTGACAGTCAAAACTTTTTCGTTATCTTTTACATCCATATTTTGCAAGAAGCCCTTTCAATAGGTACTTCTACTCACCTCCATAACACATAGTTTATTATATTAGCAATATACATTTAAAGATCTCTATTTCCTTCAAGTTAATAAAAACAAAAAAGCACCAAGATTTTATCATGATGCTACACTTCTATAAATTAATTGGCTATCGGTTCAAGAACTTCATCTACCTCTGCAACTTCAGGATTAGGAACTACAACTTGTTCAGTCATTTCTTCACTTACCTCTGTTGCTGCAGATTGTTTACCCGCCTCCATAGCCTTATCAGCAGGAACTTGATCAACAATAGTAACTTGCTCTGTCACAACCTCTTGCGGAGCTGTCTCTTCTTTACTTTTTCCACATGCTACAACCAATGTTAATACAATTAAAGATAATAAAATTTTTTTCATTTAGCACTCCTTTAAATCGTTAATTTTATAAACTATTATACAATTATTTACTTGAAATGTATATTTGAAATTTTAGATCAAAAAAAAACGGTATAATTTTACAACTATATATTGCTCTTAATTAACTACAATTATAACAAATAAAAAATAATTTGATTTTTTATAGTACAAAAGTTATACTTCAATAGTGATATTTAAAAGTAGTAAGCATAAAAATTTAATCAAAGTATTAGGGGGATTTAAAATACTAGAAGGATTACAATCAATTTTTGACACTTTATCAACAGGAGTTGTTGTATTAAACAATAAGGCTGAAGTGAGATTTTTAAATAAATATATGACAACTATAATGAAAAAAAACATTTAAAAACCCAGCAATTAGGGGAACTTTTTGGAAATTTATTCACATGTATCCATACAGAAGATAGTAACCAAAGCTGTGGAGAAACTGAAAATTGTCCTGAATGTTCACTTAGAAAATCCTTAGGAGAAGTTACAGAGACATCCCAAATGGTTGTTTTTGAAAAGGAATTTTATTTAACAGAAGAGGAGCAAAAATTAAAAAAATTTTTTGGAATTAGTATGAAACCTATGATAAATTCCTATGAAGGTGAGCTACTAATAGAGGTATTTCCAATAAAACACGACAAAGTTAATGAGTTATATATATACTATCAAAATATTGACGAAGTAAATAAGAAGATATATAAAGATATATTAACGGGACTATATAATAGAAATTTTTATGAAGAAAAAATATCTAAAATTTATAACAATTTAGAAAATATTAGTATAATTTTATTAGATATAGATAATTTTAAAAGTTTAAACGATACAAATGGTCATATAGTGGGGGATGAAATATTAAAGACTCTTTCTAAAATAATAAAAGAAAGAATTTGTTCTGAAAATTATGCAATAAGAATGGGTGGAGATGAATTTTTAATTTTGATAAAAAAGGGAAAAGAAGAAGCTTTAGATTTTGCTAAAATAATTTTATCAGATTTTAAAAAATTTGGAAAAAGTGTAAGTATAGGAATTGCTGAGAAAAAAATAGGATTAAAAACAATAAATGAGTTGTATAAAAAAGCAGATATGGCACTGTATACCGCTAAAAAAAAATGGGAAGGGAACAATAGTTACAAATAGTTAATTAATTTATATTATTTTCTTCAAAATAATGTTATAATAGCAGATACACAAAAAATATTATAAATGGAGAAATTATGAACTTTAAAGAATTCAATTTTAAAAAAGAAATATCAGCACAGATTGATGCTGTTGGATATAAAGAACCCACTCCTATACAAGTTCAAGCTATTCCAGCAATCCTAGAAGGCAATGATGTTCTTGGACTAGCTAAAACTGGAACTGGGAAAACTGCTGCGTTTGTCCTACCTATTTTAGAAAAAATAGCGACAACAAAAGGAAAAGGAAGAAGAGTTAGAGCACTTATTATTGCTCCAACTAGAGAACTTGCAGAACAAATTAACAATACAGTTTTACAACTGGGAAAACAGATTGGAATAAAAAGTTTGGCTGTTTATGGCGGAACATCCATAAAAAAACAGATTGATATTCTAAAAACAGGAGTAGATATTGTTGTTGGTTGTCCTGGAAGAATATTAGACCATATCAATCAGGGAAATTTAGGGTTAACAAGACTTGAATTTTTAGTTCTAGATGAAGCTGACCATATGTTAGATATGGGATTCTTAAAGGATATCGAAAAAATTGTAAAATATACACCTAAAAAAAAGCAAACACTTTTTTTCTCAGCAACAATGCCTAAAGAAATAAAAACTTTGGCATTTAAAGTTTTAGAAAAAACGCACAAAACTATTGAAATAGAGTATAAAGAACCTGTAAAGTTAATAGAACATGAATTATACTATATAGATCATGACAATAAAAAATCTAAACTTATAGAGTTACTTAACAATTCAGATATTGAATCTGTAATTGTTTTTACAAACGGGAAACATAAAGCTAAACATTTGAGTAAAACTTTGGAACTAAAAGGATTGAAAGCCATAAACTTTCAGGGTAATTTATCACAAAATCAAAGAGATGCTGCTTTATCTGGCTTTAGAGAGGGTAAATATAATATACTTGTAGCTACGGATATTGCTGCAAGAGGTCTGGATATACCTCAAGTTACTCATGTTATAAACTTTGATCTACCTAAAACAACTGAAGCATTTATTCACAGAAGTGGAAGAACAGGAAGAGCTAATAAAAATGGAATAGTAATCTCTTTCTCATCACTAGATGATAAAAAAGTTTTAGCAGATATTTTGAAAATAAATCAAATAGAGTTTTCTCAAATTCATGGTGATGAGAGATTACTATCTAAAAAACCTATGAATCAACAACACAATAATAGAAAAGGAAAAGCTGTAGGAAATAGAAACATTTCTGAAAAAAGAAAGTGAAATCCTACCGCTCCGATAAGGGGCAATTAATTAAAATTCATAGAGATAAAAAAAAGCTTCCTTTTGGGGAAAAGAAAGCTTTCATAACACGGGGGAGTGTTATAATAAAAAGATTTAAATAAATTTGGGGGGTATTAAATTTACTCAATCATCGGTTTCAACTAATAATACCATATTCGTACTAAAATGTCAACAATGTTTTTATTTAGAAAAAAATAAAAATTTTTTTCTAAAATAGGGCGTAATTTAGAGTAACTGAGCTAAATTGGTATTTACTACTTCCATGATCGAACCTAATCCTTCATATGGTTACTCATAGGTGACTGGTAACAAAATTGTGCCTAATTGTTTTTATAATTATTTTATATTATTATAAAAGCATGACAAAGTTCAAATAAAATTGATGCCAGATAGTGGCGATGGAGGAAATTTAATGAAAATTATGCTATTCACATTACCAACTTGTAAGTACTGTACACCAGCTAAAGAATTATTAAAAGATAGGAAAGAGATTGAAATTATTAATTTAGAATCTCGTGAAGACTTAGCTGTAAAATATGGAATCAGATCTGTTCCAACTCTTATTACTGAAGAATGTAACGGATTTACATCATATGTAGGATTAGACAGAATACAGGAATTTGCTAAGCAAAATATAGCTTCTAGTTGTGGATGTAAGTAATTTAACTACAGAAAACAAATTTATTTTCAAAATAAAAAACTTTTTACTATAAAAGATGATTATAGTGAAAAGTTTTTTGTCTTTAAATTTTAGACTAGAAAAGTGCTAAAAAAAGAGTTAAAATCTCTAATATATTCTTATTGAAAGGAGGAAAAAATCATGATAAGAAAAGCAACAAAAATAGACATTTCAAAAATTATGGAAATTATAGCAACAACAGTAAAAGAAATGAAATTATATAATAATACCCAATGGGATGAAAATTACCCACAAGCTAAAAATTTTTCAAAAGATATAGAAACAGGAGATTTATATGTAGATGAACTAAATGGTGAAATAAGAGGATTTGTTTGTGTAAATTATGCTGAACCCACTGAATATAAATGTATTAATTGGCACTCTTCAGAAAAAGCTATGGTTATTCATAGAATGGCTGTAAACCCAAATTTTAGAAATCAAGGAGTTGGAATATCTTTATTAAAATTTTCCGAGGAATTAGCATTAAAAAATGGAATTTTATATCTAAAAACAGATACCTATTCGATAAATGATAAGATGAATGCCCTTTTTAAGAAGTTTGGATTTCAATTAGCTGGAGAGATGGAATTTTTAGGAAAGGAAAAACCCTTTTATTGTTATGAAAAAATTATTTCTGAGAAATATTGAGGAGAAAGTTAATGGCAATCGAAAAAGTTAGAGAATATTTTAAACAATTTGGAATAGAGAATAGAATTCAAGAATTTGAGGTATCTAGTGCTACAGTAGATTTGGCAGCAAAAGCTTTAAAATGTGAACCATGTAGAATCGCAAAGACACTCTCTTTTATCATTAATGACAATCCTATTTTAATTGTAACTGCTGGAGATACAAAAATTGATAATTCAAAGTATAAGGAGCATTTTAAATCAAAAGCTAAGATGATTAAATTTGATGATGTACTGGAAACTATTGGACACGAAGTTGGAGGAGTTTGTCCATTTGGAGTTAATAAAAATGTAAATATTTATTTAGATAACTCTTTAAAACGATTTAAAACTGTGTTTCCGGCGTGTGGAAGTAGTAACAGTGCAATTGAATTGACAATAGAAGAAATTGAAAAATATACACCATTTGTTTCATGGATTGATGTATGCAAAAAATAAAGAGATTATCTATGCTCGGGGACATGGATTTTCTAAAGGCGAAACTCGAGAGTAAATTGAAAAAATAAAAAAACCCTTATAGAATTTTCTATAAGGGTTTATAAAATTCAATTACTTCGAAGAAACGATATTTTCAGCTTGTAATCCTCTGTCACCTTTAACAACATCAAACTCTACTGATTCGTTTTCTTTTAAAGACTTAAATCCATCTTTTTTAATTTGAGAGAAGTGTGCGAATACATCTTTCCCATCCTCACCAGTGATAAATCCAAATCCTTTTTCTTCGTTAAACCATTTTACTGTACCTTTCATTTAAGTACCTCCGTTATTTTTAATTGTTAGTAACAATTTACCCAATCAATATTATTATAAAGAAGTACTTGCTAAAATAGTTCCTTAAAAATTTTTATTTACTTGTGTCATTTCTTTACTACAAAAATAGTATAACATATATTTTTTTAAAAGTAAACCTTTTATTTTAAAATAACTAAATATCATTGAGTATACTAAATTACTTCTTCCAATAAACTCTTTAAATTTTTTTTAGTTTGAGAATCTGTAAAAGCAGCTTCAACACTATTTAAATAAATATCTTTATAGATATCAAAATCCATCTCAAAATTATTTTTTACAACACTATATTCATTTGTTAAAGTTGTATTTGAAACAGTTCTATTATCTGTATTTATTGTTACTTTAATTCCATCCTTATAAAAGTCTAAAATTGGATGAAGATCAAAAGAATTTACAGCCTTTGTCTGTACATTACTTGTTGGACATACCTCTAAAAAAATATTTTCTTCTTTTACTATATCATAAGCTTCTTTACAATTTTTAATATAAATTCCATGTCCAATTCTTTCAGCTCCAAGAGTTCGAATAGCATCTAAAACATTTTCACCTATTCCGGTTTCTCCAGCATGAATTGTCACCTTATATCCATATTTTCTGCCCAATGCAAATGGCTCAATAAATTTTTTACAAAACCCTTTTTCTTCACTAGCACATAAGTCTATTGCTACAACCCCATTTCCTATGTATTTTTTTCCAATTTCAATAACTTCGAAAACCGTTTCTACAGGCATATGTCTTAAAAAAGATAAAATTAAATTTCCCTTTATATCATAATATCTTTCTCCCTCTCTTATTCCCTCTAAAACACTTTGAATAATCTCCTCAGAGGATAATCCTTTATTGGTATGTAATAGAGGAGCGAATCTGATTTCTATGTATTTTATGTTTTCTTTTGCAGAGTCTTCTATCAATTCAAATGCAATTCTTTTTAAGCTTTCCTTCGATTGCATAACAGCCACAGGAATTTGAAATCTTTCTAAATACTCATTTAAAGAGGTACAGTTCATAGGAGCAATTAAAATATTTTTTATTGTTTCAATATCATGACTTGGCAATTTAACTCCCTCTATTTTTGCTAATTCAATAATTGTTTCAGGTCTTACACTTCCATCTAAGTGACAATGTAGTTCTATTTTAGGTAATTTTTTTAAATTCATATATTCTCCTCTAAAGTTTAATTTTTTATAGATAAAAAAATCCCACCTATAAAGAAAATATGGCATAAAACATGACATATTCTCTTCGTAAGCAGGAATTAGGGTTCCACGGTAGATACCCCTATACCAATTAATAGGGTTATACGAAGGTTTTATTAATATATTTGGGACATTATATAATATAAATTATTTATATGTCAATAAAAATAATTTAAACATGATATAAATTTTCTAAGATTCCTTAAAATAGAATACAAATAGATGGAGAATTGTGCAAAATATAATATACCATCTATACTCTAGTCTCATTAATACACTGACAAAAAATAAAAAGAGAGTTTACTAGGACCCTCTTTTAGCTAATTTTTTCTATTCTATCTTCAATCATTTTTTCATCTTTTAGCATAACTACTGAAAACAAACTTATCACTTCTGTGGTGAGATTCGGTATATTCAAAAAGAGTTCCGTTGTCCAAATAAGCAAAATTTTTAACGATAGCTACAAGATTATTTCCTCTCAAATCTAAATACTTTTTATCTTCTTCACTGGGAGGTTCAACCGAAATTATTTTCTGTGCTCCCTTAATTTTAATTCTTTTTTTATTCTCTAAAAATTCATATATAGAACCCATAGCAATTGAAGCCGTCAATCCTTCAACTACCTCTTTTAAGAAAAAGTTATCATCCAAAATAACTTTTTCTCCACTAATCTCTCTTATTCTAATAATATGATAAATAATTTCTCCAATAGGAAAATGAGTTTTTTTATTTAGCTCATCATCAACAACTAGAACTTCAAAAATTGGAATAGATGTTTTGTATTTTAAACTATTTTTTAAAGAAGCCTCTTTAAAACTTTCAGTTCCCCCCAATAAAAAATTAACAGGAATTTTTTTCATAACAAATACTCCTTTTCCATGAACCGAACTCAAAAGTCCATCACTTGCCAAGAGATCAATAGCTTTCCGAACTGTGTTCCTACTTACTGAAAAAATATCCTTCAGTTGATTTTCAGATGGAATCTTTTCTTCTGGTAAATAAATTCCATCATCTATATTTTTTTTAATAAAGTCATATATCTCTAAATATCTACTTTTCGTCATTTATTCTCCTAAATATCTATTAACTACTTTAATTTTATTGAAAATATTATATCAGAAAAACTGTGTTATTCAAACAAATAAACTTGTTTAAACAAGTTATTGACAAAGAAATGAATATTTTGTATTATATGTTCAATAAAAGTTTAAAAAAGTTTTTAAAAAAACATTGGAGGAGTAAAATGGGGAAATATGAAAAGGAAGCTAAAGAGATATTAAACTTAATTGGTGGAAAAGACAATCTGATTAGTGCTACTCACTGTGTCACTAGGCTTAGACTGGTTTTAAAAGATGAAACTTTAGTTAAAAAGTTAGAATTAGAAAGTAATCCTTTGGTAAAAGGATGCTTTTCAACAGCGGGGCAATTTCAAATAATAATTGGAAATCAAGTTAAAGATTTTTACAAAGATTTTATTAGAATAGCGGAAATTTCTGAAGCAACTAAAGAGGAAACAAAGATTGCTGCCAATGAAAAAGCTGGAAAACTCCAAAAAATTGTAGGTGGATTTGCAGAAATATTCACCCCTCTACTTCCTGTTATTATAGCCGGAGGTTTGATACTAGGATTTAGAAATATAATTGGAGATTTGGCAATATTTGGAGATGGAAGCCAAACTTTGACAGATTTGTATCCAAAATTAGCAGAGCTTCATAGCTTTTTATGGATATTAGGAGAAGCTATATTCCATTTTTTACCTGTAGGAGTAACATGGGCAACAGTGAAGAAATTTGGAGGAACAGAGATTTTAGGAATCGTTTTAGGGATAACTTTAGTTTCGCCACAACTTATGAATGCTTATGGATATGCTACAGCTCAAGCTGCAGGAACAATTCCTTTCTGGGATTTTGGATTTATAACTATAGAAAAAGTTGGATACCAAGCTCAAGTTATTCCAGCTATGTTAGCAGGAATATTTATGGCTAAAATGGAACTTTTCCTAAGGAAATATTTTTCAGAAATTTTAAAAATGATACTTATTCCGTTTTTAGTTTTATTTACAACCGTTGTTTTATCATATTTAGTAATAGGTCCTGTGTCTCGTGAACTAGGAAATTATATTGCAGCTATATTCAATATTTTATTAACTGGTCCATTTAGAGTATTTGGCTCAATACTCTTTGGAATGCTCTATGCACCGCTAGTTATAACTGGAGTTCATCACACATTCTTAGCTGTAGATTTACAGCTAATTGCTCAAGGTGGAACAATGATTTGGCCTATGATAGCTTTAAGTAATATAGCTCAAGGCTCAGCAGCAGTAACAATTATGTTTTTAAACAGAAAAGATGAAAAATTAAAATCTTTATCTTTGTCATCTGCTATATCAGCGTGGTTAGGAGTTACTGAACCAGCTATGTTTGGAGTAAATTTAAGATTTATGTATCCGTTTTACGGAGCTTTAATTGGTTCAGCTCTTGCGGCAATTTATTGTACTTTGACAGGGGTCTTGGCAAACTCAATAGGAATTGGAGGTCTTCCTGCCTTTTTAGCAATTCAACCAAAATATTGGATAAATTATATAATATCTATGGGAATAGCTTTTATAGCTCCAATTATAGCTACATATCTGTTAAGTAAAGGTAGATTCGTGAAAAAACAAAAATAATAAATTAAAATAAGGTGAGTAGATTATGTTAAAAAAAGATTGGTGGAAAAGCTCTACGGTTTATCAGATATATCCGAAAAGTTTCTGTGATAGCAATGGAGATGGAATAGGTGATATCAAAGGGATTATAAGCAAACTAGATTATTTAAAAAAATTAGGTGTAGATGTAATTTGGACAACTCCTATGTATGTTTCACCAATGATGGATAATGGGTACGATATAGCGGATTACTATAATATTGATCCTATATTTGGAACTATGGAGGATTTTCACAAATTATTAGATGAAGTACATAAAAGAGAAATGAAGCTAATAATGGATATGGTTATTAACCATACTTCAACAGAACACTTTTGGTTTAAGGAAGCTCTAAAAGGACCAGAAAATAAATATCATAACTACTATATTTGGAAAGATAGGACATCTGATAAAGCTCCTAATAATTGGGCTTCTAAATTCGGTGGGAGTGCTTGGAAATATGTAGAATCATTAGGGAAATACTACTTACATCTTTTTGATGTGACACAAGCTGATCTCAACTGGGAAAATCCAGAGCTAAGAAACGATATTTACAAGATGATAAATTTTTGGCTAGAAAAAGGTGTAGATGGATTTAGATTAGATGTAATAAATCTTATTTCAAAAAATCAAAGATTTCCAGATGACAACTACAAGACACCTACGTCAGATGGAAGAAAATTTTATACAGATGGTCCCAAAATCCATGAATTTTTGCAAGAACTAACAGCTAATACTTTTGGAAAATATCCAGAAAGCTTAACTGTAGGAGAGATGTCCTCAACAAGTATTTCTCATTGTGTGGAATATACAAAACCGGAAAATAGAGAATTGTCTATGGTATTCAACTTTCATCATTTAAAAGTGGATTACCCAAATGGAGAAAAATGGGCTTTGGGTGAGCTAGATTTCAAAGCTCTAAAAGATATATTTTTTAAGTGGCAAGTGGGAATTGAAAATGGAGATGGATGGAGCGCTGTATTTTGGTGCAATCATGATCAACCCAGAATTGTTTCAAGATTTGGAAGTGAAAAATACTTAAAAGAATCTGGAAAAATGCTGGGAACAACTATTCATATGTTGAGAGGAACTCCGTATATTTATCAAGGAGAAGAGATTGCAATGACCAATCCTCATTTTGAAAATATCAACGAATATAGAGATGTGGAATCTTTAAATAATTATAGATTACTTCTTGAAAAAGGAAAAAATGTTGATGAAATTATAGCAATTTTAGGTCAAAAATCTAGAGATAACAGCAGGACTCCTATTCAGTGGAACGAAGACAGAAACGCCGGATTTACAAAAGGAACCCCATGGATAGGGATAGCTAAAAACTATTCCACAATAAATGTTGAAAATAGTTTAGAGGATAAAAATTCAGTTTTTTATCACTATAAAAAATTAATCGAGTTAAGAAAAAGATATAAAGTTATTTCTCATGGAGATTTCATTCCTATGTATGAAGATAGTCCTCAAGTATTTGGATATATTCGTAGATTTAAAAATGAAAAACTTCTAGTCATAAATAATTTTTATGAAAATGAGATAGAAGTTGAAATTCCAGAGGAGTTTCTTGAAAAAGAAATTTTAATAAAAAATTATGAAGATTTACTATTAAGCAGTAAAAAAATAAAACTGAGAGCTTACGAATCATTTGCAGTTTTCACTTCTTAGACTTCAAATTCTATCTTTTCTAAAACTACACTATTAACAAGAGAAAGTCTTAGAAAATATCTAAGACTTTGTCTACTATATTTAAAAATAAATTTTTAAAAATTCTAAAGTGTTTGCTTACATGAATTTACTGTAATTTCTAAAACTCTAGTAAGAAATGAAAACTTTTCTTTCATCAGATTATACTCTTCTCCATCTTTTAAAAATCTAGCAGTTCCCTCAATAAGAAATCCAGTTCCCATATATCTATATCCCATCACTTCATGGCTACCTAATGTCAATTTTACTTCAGGATTTTCAGCGATATTTTTCTGAGTTTTAATCATTCCAGCAGTAGGAATTAAAATTTTATTATTATCAATTATAGTAAGATAACTATTCCAAGTATTGGACACGTGAGCACCTTTGATTCCGCAAGTAACAATAGAAACAACTCCTTCGTGTTTTAATACCTCTAAAAACTTTTCATTAAACATATACCCTCCTACAAAACTTTAATTAACGACAATTTTTATCGCTAATTATGATATTAACATTTTTTTTAATTTATGTCAATAGGAATCTCATTCTTGAAACAGTTATATTTTGATGATAGAATACAAAGTAAGTACGTTTAAAGGAGTGAAAATTAAATTATGAAAATGTCAATAGGTGTAGAATATGCTATTCATTGTCTCTTATATATAGTAAAACTCAAGGATAAGGATTACGTTGGAATTAAGGAGTTAGCAGAATTTCAAGGAGTATCAGAGTCTTATTTAGCTAAAGTTTTTACAAAATTAGGAAAAGCCGGCATAACTAAATCAATCTCTGGAGTAAAAGGAGGATACGAACTGGCAAAAAATCCAGAGGATATATCCTTCTGGGATATAGTTGAAGCTGTTGAGGGAAAAGATCCTCTTTTTCAATGTGCTGAGATTAGACAAAAAAATATCTTAGTGGATAAAAATAATCTTCCAGAATCGTATACTAAATGCCCGTGTTTTATCAAAGTAGTTATGCAAGAGGGAGAGAATGAGATGAAAAAATATCTTTCAAATAAAACTTTAAAATGGTTATACAATGAAGTTTACGGAAAAATTCTTCCACAAGAAACAGAAATTGAAACTCTTAAATGGTTTAAATCCAAAAGGGAATCTACAATAAAATAATATTTTAATTTTGCATAGTAAGAGCTAGAAATTAAAATCTAGCTCTTTTCCATTTCTTGACACAAATCTGTAACAATCTTTTGTTAAAATACATTTAGAAAAAATATTTAAAAGATTCAAAGAGAGGAGAGTTAAGATGATGAAAAAAATTATGTTGATAGGAGCTCTAGTTTTAAAAGAAATAGCTTTTTCTGGTGTAGAAATTACAAATTTTAATGAATTAAAGCAAAATTTAAAAACAGAGCAACAAATAGTTTTTGATGAGATATTTGATTTAAACGAAAAATTAATAGACAGTTATAGAGCAGACTTAAAATATTTAAATACTTCCGATTTTAATTATAACGAAAAATTAAAGTTTTTGGAGTTAAAAATTAAAGAACTGGAAGATAATAAAGCATCTGAAATTGAAAAATTAAAAAAAGATTTTGTCAAAAATCCTAGAAGATATAAGATAAATTAAGAAGGAACAGCTTCATCTATTTAGTATAACCTGCTAAATAAGGTGGTTCATAAAGGAGATGAAGTTATGAAAATTATAAGTGAGATGGATATTATGGGGCAATGGGAAATCGCTATTGAAACAAATAATGAGCAGGAGCAAGAAATTTTAAAGCAGAAGATTGATGAGATTGGAGCAGAATTTATGGAGTCTGGAAATTCAGAAGTTATAGCTTACACAACTGGTCCTCAAAAGATTAGACTGGTTAGCTTTGTTAAGCACAACGAAAAAATATAAAATTTAGAAAAACTAGATTAGGTTGTAGACATTCATTGGTCTACAACCTTTTTTATTATTTCAAAATTGCAGTTTAAATATTGACATTTTAAATTAATATAGTATACTAAGTACTGAAAACACATATATTTTAAACTAAAAATATACAAACAAAATGTAAAGATTTTCATAAAATAGCAGAGACGAGAGAGAGCTATTCATCAAAAAAGGTTTTTATCTTTTTTTTGAAAGCTCTTTTTTTATAAAAATAAAATTTAATTTAGGAGGAGATAAAATGAAAAAGGGATTTTTAAAAATTTTGATGTTAGTATTAAGTGTTTTTATAGTGGGATGCGGAGGAGAAAAAGAAAAAACAGATGGAGTACAGCAAGCTAAAGCTCCTCAAAAAAAAATTATTAAAATGAGTATGAAATTTGTAGAAGATGAGCAAACAGCTAAAACTTTTCACCAAGTAGTAAACAAAATAAATGACAGATTAAAAGATAACTTAGAAATCCAAGTTTTTACTGGTGGACAACTACCAATTGGAAAAGATAGTATGGAACAAGTTGTTGGAGGAGCAAACTGGATATCTGTAGATGGAATAAACTTTTTAGGGGACTATGTCCCTGATTATAATGCTGTTGTTGGTCCCATGTTATATAATAGCTTTGATGAATATTTATTTATGACTAAAAGTGATTTAGTTAAAAATCTAAATATTGAAGCTGAAAAAAAAGGAATAAAAGTATTATCACTAGATTATCTATTTGGATTTAGAAGTATGTTGACAGAAAAAGAGATAAAAACACCAGAAGATTTGAAGGGACTAAAAATCAGAGTTCCAAATAGCCAACTTTATATGTTAACTCTAGAAGCTATGGGAGCAAATCCAACTCCACTTCCATTTACGGAAGTTTATAGTGGAATCCAACAAAAAGTTGTGGATGGATTAGAGGGATCTTTAATGACAATCTATGGAACTAAAATATACGAGGTTAGAAAACAAGTTTCTTTAACTAATCATCTTTTGGGAGTTTCAGCTGTAACTATTTCAAATAAAGTTTGGAATGAATTAACTGAAGAACAAAGAAATGTTATTGAGGAAGAGATTTACAATGGAAGTATCTATAACACTAATGAAACTATAAAATTAGAAAAAGAGTATCAAACTAAATTAGAGGAACTTGGAGTAAAATTTAATGAGGTTGATGCTGTCGCATTTAATAAAGCGATTGAAAATGTATTTAACCAATTCCCAAAGTGGACACCTGGAATCTACAATCAGATAATGGATGAATTAAATAAAATTAGAAATAAATAGAATTTGCTAGTTTGGAGGCTTGCATGGGTAACGATATCGTAAAAAAATTTGGAGAACTAGAGTTTGAAGCACTACTTGGAAGTATCACAATAAGTGTGACTGTAATTCTTGTAATAGTAAATGTATTCCTGAGATATTTCTTAGGAATACAATACTCTTGGATAGAAGAAGTTTCAGTTGGTTGCTTTATATGGACGGTCTATTTAGGAGCAACAGCAAGTTATAGAAAGAGGGGACTTATTGGGGTAGATGCCGTGACAAAAATACTTCCTCTAAAAGGAAGAAGAATACTGAGAATTATCACAAATAGTTTATTGCTGGTTTTAGCCGCTTCTATGTTCTATTTAAGTTATAACTACACACATTCATCTGATAAAATAACATCTGCCTTAGAAATTTCATATGTTTATATAAATTCTTCTTTACCTATTTCATTTGGATTAATGACAATTTATTCTGTCTATTTTTTTGTTTATGATATTATTAATTTTAATAATTTAGAAATAGAAGAAACAGAAGAACAAGAAGAGTTTGAACAGCAAATAGAGGATGTGATGATATAATGGAAGCATTTATACCAGTTATTATTTTATTTATTTTATTTTTCTTAAATATACCTATCGCTTTTGCTCTAATAGGAGCATCACTGTACTATTTTATATTTCAGAACAATATAATGTCTGTCAATATGGTTATTCAACAATTTGTAACTTCTGTCGAATCATTCCCATATTTAGCTGTTCCATTTTTTATAATGGTAGGATCCGTTATGAACTTTTCAGGAATTAGTTCAAGCCTGATGAAAATGGCAGAAGTTTTAACAGGTCATATGATTGGAGGGTTAGCTCAAGTCAATGTAATATTGAGTGCTATGATGGGAGGAATCTCAGGTTCAGCAAATGCAGATGCAGCTATGCAATCTAAAATTTTGGTTCCAGAGATGGTAAAAAGAAATTTTTCAAAACCATTTTCAGCTGCAGTTACAGCGGCTTCTTCCTCAGTAAGTCCAGTAATCCCTCCAGGAACAAATTTGATAATTTATTCATTAATAGCTAATGTTTCAGTAGCTAAAATGTTTTTAACTGGATATACTCCTGGAATTATGATGACAATTGCCCTTATGTTTGTAGTACATATAATCTCTAGAAAAAGAGGGTATACTTCAACTAGGGATAAAAGAGCAACAATAAAAGAAATTTTAATCCAAATTAAAGACTCTATATGGGCACTTTTAATTCCTTTTGGAATTATTTTAGGAATGCGTATGGGACTTTTCACTCCAACAGAAGCTGGAGGTGTTGCTGTGCTATTTTGTTTTATAGTTGGAGTTTTTGTGTATAAAAAACTCAAATGGGAACACGTACCAATTATTTTAAAGGATACAGTCTATGGAACAGGTTCTGTTATGCTTCTTATAATCGGAGCAAAAGTTTTTGGATACTATTTAACATTGGAAAGAATTCCTCAAATGATAACAAACCTTTTAGTTGGCTTCACAGACAATAGATATATGTTACTTTTTATAGTTAACTTACTTTTACTTTTTGTTGGAATGTTTCTAGAGGGGGGAGCAGCCCTTGTAATTCTTGCTCCACTTTTAGTACAAGCAGCTCTAAAGGTTGGAATAGATCCAATACAATTCGGAGTAATACTAATTGTTAATATTATGATTGGAGGAATAACGCCACCTTTTGGGTCAATGATGTTCACAACATGTACCATAGTCGGTGTAAAGCTTGATGAATTTGTGAAAGAAGTATTACCGTTTATTTTAGCACTATTAGTTGTTTTAGCTATTTTAACTTATTCAGAAACAATAGCATTGTATATACCAAACTTATTAATGTAGACTGTGGAGGTTAGATGAACATAAAAATATTATTAGCACTCAGTATAGTGGGATTATCTTTAACATCTTTTTCTCAAAATGATAAAAAAATTATAATAGCTCATAGAGGAGCAAGTGGTTATTTACCAGAACATACACTTGAATCAAAGGCTTTGGCTTTTGGTCAAGGAGCAGATTATCTAGAACAAGATTTAGTTATGACTAAGGACAATAGAGTAATTGTAATACACGATCATTTTTTAGACCAACTCACAGATGTTGCCAAACAATATCCTAATAGAGCAAGAAAAGGTGGCAGATATTACGTAATGGATTTTACTTTAGCTGAAATAAAAGGTTTGAACATGACTGAAAATTTTAAAGTAGAAAATGATCAAGAAAAATTGGTCTATGAAGGAAGATTTCCTCTGTGGAAATCAACATTTAAAATTCACACTTTAGAGGAAGAATTAGAGTTTATTCAAGGATTAGAAAAAACGACAGGAAAAAGAATCGGAATATACCCAGAGATTAAAGCTCCTTGGTTACATCATCAAGAAGGAAAGGATA
The DNA here is from genome assembly GCF_977044495.1 of Cetobacterium sp. NCBI lineage: Bacteria > Fusobacteriati > Fusobacteriota > Fusobacteriia > Fusobacteriales > Fusobacteriaceae > Cetobacterium > Cetobacterium sp. The sequence continues at coordinate 43,402 of NZ_CDRRQU010000002.1, forward strand.
TAGCTAAAGAAACTTTAGAAATTCTGAAAAACTATGGTTATACAAGTAAAGATGATCCTATCTATTTCCAAGTTTTTGATTTTAATGAATTAAAAAGAATTAAAAATGAGCTCATGCCAAAAATGGGAATGGATTTAAAATTGGTTCAGTTAGTTGCATATACTGATTGGAATGAAACTATGGAAAAAAATAAAAATGGAGAATGGGTAAATTATGATTATGATTGGATGTTTACTCCAGAAGGTATAAAAGAATTAGCAAAGTATGCTGATGGAATAGGGCCAGCATGGTATATGTTAATTGATGAAAATGAGTCTAAAAAGGGAGATATTAAGGTAACTCCTTTGGTTCAATATATTGGAGACAATAGACTCGAGTTACATCCTTATACAGTTAGGAAAGATGCTCTACCAAATTATGTAGACAATATTGATGAAATGTTTGAGATTATATTTAATAAAACCAATTCTACGGGAGTATTTACAGATTTTCCAGACTTAGGAGTTCAATTTATAGCAAATCAAAATAAATTATAGATGAGGGATGTATTATGAGTGGGATGAGACTGACAGAAATATTATTTAGGTTAATAGTCTCCTCAATATTTGGGGGCTGCATAGGGTTAGAAAGAGAATTAAAAAATAAATCAGCAGGTTTTGTAACTTTGATACTAGTTTGTTTAGGAGCTACAACTATTGCCCTTTTGCAAGAAGAATTATTAATAAGACAAATAAGTTTAATATCTACACATCCTAGTCTCATAGAAAGTTATAAATTAGACATCACAAGATTATCAGCTCAAGTTGTCACAGGGGTAGGTTTTATAGGCGGAGGAGTGATAGTTTATTCAAATGATAAAATTTCAGGGATAACAACAGCAGCTACCTTGTGGATAACAGCAGCTATTGGCTTAGCTATTGGATATGGTTTCGTATTTCTATCTACAGCAGTTTTTTTAATTGTAGTTATAACGTTGATAGTAATGAAAATACTTGAAAGAAAAGTTATAACTATGGTAAGAAATAAGAAAGCAACTAGAAATAGGTTGGTAAAAAAGGAGTAAAAATTAAGATGAAAGACTACAAAGGATACTTGTTTGATGTAGATGGAACAATAGTTTTGGGAAATATTTTAATTCCTGGGGCTAAGGAGAAGATAGAGGAGCTACGAAAGTGTGGAAAAAAGATAGGATTTTATACAAATAATTCCTCTAATAATCCAAAAAGTTATATTGAAAAATTTAAAAAATTGGGAGTTGAAGCTGAGCTGAAGGAAATAATAACTGCTGGGGTTGTCTTGGCAGATTACTTGGCAAATAACTGTAAAAATAGAAAAATATTCATGGTAGGAACAAAAGAGTTTAAAGAGTATTGTAAAGAGATGGGAATCCAAATTTTTGATGAAAAAGATGAGTTCAATTTTTCTGAAATTGATATAGTTGTGGTAACACTCGACTCGGAGCTGAATTATAAAAAATTAGAGGTCGCCTGTAAACTTTTACATGGGAATGTAGAGTACTTAGCGGCAAATGAAGATTTGGTTTATCCAGTGGAAGGTGGAGTATTTTTACCAGACTGTAGAGCTATTTGCAATATAATTGAATTATGCACAAAGAAAACACCAAAATATTTTGGAAAACCAAAAAAAGTCATGTTAGATTATGCACTAAAAAATTTGAATTTATCGAAAGAAGAAACTGTTATAGTAGGAGATAGATTATATACGGATATAGCTTCAGGGTATATCAATGGCTGTGACACAATACTTGTTTTAACAGGAGAAGCCACAAAGGACAGTAAGAGTGTGTATAAACCAACATATATATTAGATAGTGTAGCTGATATAGATTAAAAATACCAGACTGAAGTTAAAACTATTTGACAAATAATTTAAAATAAGATATAAAATTACTATGAAACTAAATAAAAGTTTTTAGGTGCTTAGGCATAACAAGGAAGTAGGTGTAAATCCTACACAGCCTCCGCTACTGTAATGAGGATGAAACTGCATAGAACCACTGGAAGAAAATCTGGGAAGGGCAGGAGTAAAGCGAATCTAAGTCAGGAGACTTACCTAAAAACTACACAAAAATTGTTAGGAGTGGACAAGTGTGTAATAAAATCTAATGGACTTTAATGTTCGATAGATTTTTTGTCTTCTTCTCTACATTTAAGGGAGTGAGAGAGATGAGGAAAGACTTAAAATGGGATTATAATAAATTTAAAGAATTTGATAAGTTTATACATACTTTCAAAACTTATCAAGACTTAACAAAATTTCTAGAACAAAATCTGTCTGCAATGAGTGGATCGGAAGAGTTTTTACACTATATTATAAAGATGACACCACAAGAACAGTTACTATTATTTTACTTAAAAAAATACAAGAATATCATTAATCTAAAAGTTTTTTATAAAGAGTACATGAAGTTTTGTCAAGAATATTACTACTCTTTAAGTAAAGATTTATTTGAAGTTGATCCATGGAAAAGACAAGTTGTGTATTATATAAATAGAAAAAATAGATTTTTGGATAGCTTGAAAAAAATTAGGAATAATTTAAATATATCCGAAAATAAATCTTTAAATTGACTTATAAAATAAAAATAATACTGTTTAATACTACACGCCTTAAGATTAAATTTGGGCGTGTTTTAATTTTTTGAAAATTCCTGGTAGTTACTTTTTTGTAACTAATTTACAAGTCATGAATAAAATTGTATTCTAAATGTATTGAAATTAGATATAAAAAGGAAGTGTTATTATGAAAAAATGTGATATTTTAAACGCTAAAAATTATGATGCTATTATAATTGGTTTTGGTAAAGGGGGAAAAACTCTCGCTGGATTTTTAGCAAATAAAGGAAAAAAAGTAGCTCTAGTTGAAAAAGATAAAAAAATGTATGGAGGAACTTGTATAAACGTAGGATGTATCCCCACAAAAATTCTTGTTGAAGAGTCTCAAAAAGTTGATAAAAAATTTAAAAAAGCTATTGAAAAAAAAGATGAATTAACATCTAAGTTAAGAGAAATTAACTATAATAAGTTAAATTTACATGAAAATATTGATATCTACACTGGGATTGGAGCTTTTGAATCTGAGCATATCATTAGTGTGACAGAGGATGAAAACGAAATTGTTTTAAATGGTAATCAAATATTTATAAATACAGGCTCCAAAACGATTATTCCCAAAATAGATGGACTTAAAACAACAAGAAATATTTACACTAGTACATCTATTATGGAGTTAAACGAATTACCTAAAAAATTAGCTGTGATAGGTGGAGGTTACATTGGATTAGAATTTTCTTCTATCTATAATAATTTTGGCTCCGAAGTAATTATTCTTGAAGGAAACGAAGATATTCTTCTAAGAGAGGAGATGGAAATTAGAGAGGAAGTTAAAGAAAATTTTAAAACTAGAGGAATTCAAATATTATCAAAAAGCAAAGTTTTAAAATTGAGTAACTATTCTGATAATCAAGTAGAAATTGTTTTCAATCAAGATGAAAAAGAGAATAAAATAGTAGTTGATGGAGTACTTATAGCCGTGGGTAGAGTTCCTAATATAGATGACTTAAAGCTTGAAAATGCAGGTATCAATTATTCTGAAAAGGGAATTCTAGTCAATAATACTTTACAAACAAATGTACCTCACATATATGCCTTAGGTGACGTTAAAGGAGGAGCTCAATTTACATATATATCTTTAGATGACTTCAGAATAATTAAAAATAATCTTTTTGGAGATAAAACTATGACAACCAAGTCCCGAAATATAATTCCATACTCTGTTTTTATTTCACCAACGTTATCAAAAGTTGGACTTTCTGAAAAAGAGGCTATAAATGCGGGGTATAAAGTAAAAACAAAAGTAATTAAAGCATCAACAATACCAAGAGCTAAAATTTTAGGAGATGAAAGAGGTGTCTTAAAAGCTGTTGTAGATGAGAAGAATGGTAGAATTTTAGGGTGTTCGTTATATTCTACTGAATCTAGTGAAGTAATTAATGTAGTAGCTATGGCAATAAAAGAAAATAAAGAATATACTTATTTAAGAGATTTCGTATTTACTCATCCAACTATGAGTGAAGCTTTAAATGATTTATTTGATTTTTAAGATAAATAGATTAGATATTCAAGGAGAAAACTATGATTAAAAGAGTCTTATTAATGCAACTATTAATTTTTTTATCAATTTTTACACAAGAAACACCAAAAAAAAATATCAAAACTGATTACATTAGTCCATATTCTTTTAATGTAACTGTAGAAAGAATAGAAAATGAGTTAAAAAAAATGAATATACCTGTATTTGCCAAATTTGATCACTCTTTAAATGCAAAAAAAGTAAATTTAGACTTAGGAGAAACTACCGTTATTGTTTTTGGTTCTCCTAAAGTAGGAACTCTATTAATGCAAAAAAGACCTGAAGTTGCAATTGAGTTGCCATTAAAAGTTTTGATCTCTGTAAATAAACACAATCAGACTGAAATTAAACTCCAAGATATACAAAAAATAGCTAAAGATTATAATTTAGAAAATGATGATATTATTCTAAAAATGGAAACTTTTTTAAATAAATTGGCAGAAAAAACAATCGCTAAAGATTAATATAGAAATGTATTAGAAAAGGTTTTTGAGATTTTTTTAACCACTATTTTTTACTCTTTAAAATTTTGAGCTGTAGACAACTATTTATCTACAGCTCCTTTATTAAAATAATGAATTTGACAAAAACTTAGTATTTTCTTGCTATAATAAATTTAACTTTGCTCTGATTAATATGTCTAGTGTCCTTTAAAATTGATAAAAATTCAGATTTTATCGATTCAATCTCTTCGTCTTGAAAAAAGTTATCGAATGATAATCTATTGAGTCTATTTTCCCACATTGTATAAACTTCACTAGAGACTACACCCGATCCTGTTAATTCTAAATCTTCTAAATTCTCACTAAGTAAAATCTCCATTCCTAATTTTTTTAATTTAGGCAAAATTTTTCTTCCTGCTCTAAAGTCATAAATCCCTCTATCTCTTATATTTTTTTCAAAAAAAGTTAAGTTCTCTAGAGTCTTTTTAGACAATGGAGCGTGTCCTCGTAAAAGATCGTCAATTTCAATGATTGCAAGCCATCCACCACTTTTTAATTTATCAAACCAAGTTTTAAATATTAAATCCATCTTGTTTGGAAAATAAGCAACAGCAAAACTGGAAAATATCCCATCAATTTCTTTAGAGATATAATCCAGATTAGAGATATCATTTTGCAAAACTGTTACATTAGAGATTTTTCTATTTCGCAATACTTCAAGTAAATTTTTGTTTAAGTCTATAGCTATAACTTCTTTTACTTTTTTGGAAAGAATCTCTGCAAAACTACCTGTTCCACAACCAAGTTCTACAACGATATCATCACTTTTTACTGGAAGCTTTTCTGCTATTAAATTCCATTTTCTATATTTTTGTTGATTTTCATACTCGGCTTTAAGTGTCATATCACTCCTCCCCCAAATTAATAAATTCAATCTTCTATAATTTCTAGGGAAGCTTGAAAGTGCCTTAATATCGGTGGTTCCCAAGTTATTCTGTATCCTCTTGTAATTTCATGAGCTCTCTCTTTTATTGCTATTAAAGCATCTGCTATTATATCTAAGTGAGCTTGTGTGTAAACCCTTCTTGGAATAGCGAGCCTTGTAAATTCAAAATCAGCCTGTAATTGCTCATTTGTATCAGGATCATTTCCTAACATATATGAACCTATATCACAGCTTCTAATTCCTGCTTCTTTATAAAGTTCTATAGCTAAAACTTGTCCCGGAAACTCATTAAACGGTATATTTGGAAAAATTTTTGAAGCATCTACAAATACTCCATGCCCACCAACCGGAGATTGATATATAATTCCTGCATCATCAAGTCGGGAAGCTAAATACTCTATCTGTCCTATTCTATATCTTAAAAAATTTTCATCAATCCCTTCTACTAACCCTATAGCTAAAGCTTCTAAATCTCTCCCCGAAAGTCCTCCATAAGTTGTAAATCCCTCAAAACTTATGCAATTTGCTTTTATTTTTAAAATCATATCTGTATTTTCTACAGCATTTTTTACTCCTATTAAACCACCCATATTGACTATAGTATCTTTTTTGGCTGACATAGTGAAATAATCAGCATAAGAAAACATCTCCTTTATTATCTCCTTTATAGACATATTTGCACACTCAGGCTCATCTCTTTTTATAAAATAAGCATTCTCTGCGTAACGAGCTGCATCTATATTTAATGGTATATTATATTTTTTACAAATAGTGGCAACCTCTCTTGCATTTTTCATTGAAACAGGTTGACCGCCAGCAGAGTTATTTGTAATAGTCAATACCACTAACCCTATTTTTTCTGGACCATATTCCTGTATCAATTTCTCCATTTTTTCAATATCCATATTTCCTTTAAATTTTGATCTTTTAGCTGGATCTTTCGCTTCTGGTACCACACAATCTAAAGGTCTTGCTCCAGCTAAAATAACATGAGCTCTTGTTATATCAAAGAACATATTGGATATTGCATACTGTCCCTGTTTTAAAAAAGTCGGAAATAATACTTTTTCTGCTGCTCTTCCTTGATGTACCGGTTGGATATATTCATATCCAAAAATATCTCTAGCCGTTTCTATTAATTTAAAATAACTTGAAGCTCCAGCATAAGCCTCATCACCTCTCATAACGCCTGCCCATTGTTCTTGACTCATTGCATTAGTTCCTGAATCTGTCAGTAAATCAATATAGACGTCCTCTCCCCTTAAATTAAAAAGATTAAAATTCGCTTCCTTAATTTTTTTTGCTCTCTCTTCTGGTGTAGTCATTTTAATTGTTTCGACCATTTTTATTCTAAATGGTTCTGGAACATACTTGATAGCCATAACGTTATACCTCCGTTTTTAGTCTACCCCGGTCATCTGTTTTCAGATAGGCGGACGGTATTTCCTTTTTAGAAAATTATCCAAAATTCTTACTAATTCTATATACCCTATTAAAATTTATTTTGTCAAACATAAATTTTACTTTTCTTCTCCTACTTCAATAGGATTTGAACTATTTTCGCTCCATTCCATCCATCCATTTGAATAAAGAGCGTTATTTTTTAATCCCATCACTTGGGAATAAAATAATACTTCCGCTGCTCTCCATCCTGATCCACAGAAAAATGTAAGCTCTTTATTTGTATTAATACCTAATCCCGACCACATGGATATAATCTCGTAACCATTTCTCATTGTATTATCAATATTTCTATAGTCCTCTAGCGTTGTCGATTTAGTTCCACCTTTTCCCCATACGGAACCTGCAATTCTACCTTTTCTATCCATATATGAATATCCAGATTCCTTTCCTATCCTTTCATTATACGATCTGATATCCACTAAAAGTTTTGAATTTTTTTTATCTCTTAAAACTTCTTTAGCTCCATTTTCATCAACTATTAAATTTCTATTCAAAGGTATTCTTGATCCAAAATCTTTAATTGGAGTTGGCTTAACAACCCCTATTTCCGTTCTGTATCCAGCACCTTTCCAAGCTTCCAGACCTCCATTTAAAACTCTTACATCCTTCACTCCTAAATACTTTAAAATCACAGCTAATCTATATGAAGCCATAACATCTTCACCATAAAGAACAATTGCATCATTTTTAGAAATTCCCATTTCTTCAGCAAATTTAATTAGATTTTCATCTGTATTCAACATCCATTTTGGAGGTGGTTCAATACTATCTGTATTGATATGAGGAGCTCCAGGAATGTGGCCAGCTAAATAAACTGCTGCATCTTTTATACTTCCCCAAGATACTTCAAAAATTTTGATTTCATTTTTATCTATCGCATTTTTTACCCAATTTGCAGGAACCAAAATTTCATAGTTTTCATATCTTTCAAAAGGTAATTTATCATAATCCTTATTTTTCTCTAAATCATAAAAATAAATCTTTTCTACTCCATCTTCTCTTAAATAATTTTCCACTTTTTTCATATCCTCAGATTTTCCGTATAAAACAATATTTTTTTCTGGGAAAATCCCTTTTTCCAAAATTCTTTGTTTTAATATATCTCTATTTTTAGAATTTCGATATTTAGTTTTTAACCAATTAGCAGAAAAGTCCGTAGCACCTCTTATATGCCCATTTGTCTTTAAATTAGACAAGTTCCATCCGTTATATTCATTACTGTCTCTTGTATCAACTATAACCCATTCAGAGTTACCAAGATTTTTTAGCAATTCTTCAGTATTAATATCCTTTGCTAATAAAACTGCTGATAGAATTATTAATAAAAATAATATTTTTTTCATCCTATATTTCTCCTCAAATCTATTTTTAAGACAACACTTTGTCAATTAAATTTTTAACTTTTAACCTAAAAGTTCCATCCTCAATTAATTCATCTCAAAATAATCACCTCACCGAACAAATGCATTATATTATATACTAATTTAGTCATTAAATCTATCGATAAAAAAATAAATGGCAGATAAAATCTACCATTTATTTTTATAAATTTTTAAAACTACAAAATTAGAACTTTAACTATTCTTTAATGTTTTTAACTTCAAAAGATGCACTAAAACCCCTAAAAATATTATTAAAATACTTACACGGCCATATATATTTTGTATAGAAAAAAAACTTTTTCCCATCCCTAAGGTCATTACAGTTATTGCAATTACTTTATTTTTGTATGTTATTCCTTTTTTTTCTTTATAATCCTTTATATATCTCCCAAATACTTTATTCTCCAATAAAAAATCATGAAACTTTTTAGAACTCCTTTCAAACAGAAATGCGGATAAAAGTAAAAATGGAGTCGTTGGTAATACTGGCAAAACTATTCCAATAACCCCTAAAAATAATGATAGGCATCCTAAAATTAAATATAGTTTCTTTTTCATAAAATATCCTCCTACTTAAACTTTATGTATTCTACCACAATTTTATTTGATTATCAAATATTTTTATATTTATATATATATTTTGATTGTAAAATGCCAATCGTTGTGTTATATTTATTTTGTCTATCAAGTATTTTTTATATAGGAGGTATTATGAATAAATATTTTATTTCACTGGGAGTTTTATTTTCTACTATGTCCTATTCTGCTACTACACAAGAAACTGGAATATTCCTGGAAAAAAGTATTATTTCTTCTATTGGATACGAAGAGTCCATACAGAATACAACAAAAAATATTCAAGTAATAACAAAAGAAGAGATTTCTGAAAAAAATTTTAAAAATATTGCTGAAGTATTAAATAGCTCACCTTTAATTACTATTACAAAAAATTCAATAGGTGAAACAATTCAAATGAGAGGTAGTGGAATTAATTCCAAAGCGACAGTTCAAGTTTTAGTTGACGGTACATCTATCAATCCAGTCGATATAAATCATGGAACATTACCGATAAATTCTATAGCTTTATCTTCAGTTGAAAGAATAGAAATTTTACCTGGAGGAAACGGTGTTCTCTATGGAGATGGTTTTACTGGTGGACTTGTTAATATTATTACAAAATCATCTGTAGATAAAACTGGTGGATATCTTGGGTATAGATACGGTAGTAAAAACGAAAATATTTTTGATGTTGGGACCTCTCTTAAAGTAAATGATTATGTATCATTTATTGTAAATTATTCAAAAGAAAATAGTCATACAAATAGAGATGATGAGAAAATTAATTCGGAACATCTTGACTTTACAACTTTATTGAATATTAGTGAAACTGATAAATTAAAATTACAGTATTCTTATTACAATAAGAAAAATAAAACAGCTAATCTTCTTACTAAGAATCAATTAAACAGCAACTCTTCTCAATCTGGAGTAGATTTTGATGGTTCATATTTAAAAAATAACTCAGGTAATAACTACCCTCTTTTAGAAGGAACAGGAGATACTTTAGATAAATCTGATTTAAGAAGAGATGAATTTTCTTTTAATTACAATAAACATTTTAATAATAAATTCGATTTTAATTTAAGTGGAAGTTATCAAAAAAATACAAATAATATAGCAACTAAAGAGTCTACATATGCAAATTTTGGTTCTATAGTGAATCCATTTGATTACAAAAATTATTATGCAGATAATATCGGTACTCTCACTGATGAAAAATTTAAAATCAATCCATCTTTAAAATATACTTATATGAATAATAGTTACTTAATTTTGGGCTATGACTATAAAGAACAAAAAAGTAAAAGAGATTTTGATAATTTTATGGATATGTATAAAATCTATAATTTATCAAGTAAAAAAGAAAGTAATGGTGTTTATCTTTTCAATAAAACATCTATCAACAAATTTGAATTTTTGCAAGGTTATAGAAGAGAGTGGACAAAGTATAACACTGTTAAAAATAGCCATTATTACCATAGGGTTAAGCCTATTTTCCTCAATGGCGGTTATGTAAACACTGGCTTAAAAACAGATTATATAAAAAAATCAATGCGTAACGATAGTTATGAATTTGCTATAAATTACTTATATTCTGACACTGGTAATATCTATACCCGTTTTGAAGAAAGTTTTAGAACTCCAGCTCCAACAGAATTTCAAGATAAAGACGGAACTGGCTATATCCTAAACGATTTAAAAGCTGAAACAAGCCAAACTTTAGAAATTGGAATTAAAGATTATTTTTTAGGAAGTTTTATTTCGTTGAACGGATTTATTGGCGAAACTAAAAATGAAATTTATTATACCGAAGTTTCTCATGGAAAAGAGTGGTACTACGGTAACTTTGGTAAAACAAAACGAAAAGGTATTGAATTAACATTAGAACAACTTTTTGGAAAATTCGTATTTTTTGAAAATTTAGCTTATATTGATACTGAGATTAAAGAAAATTCTAAAAATTCCACTTTAGAAGGAAAACAAGTTCCATATACTCCTAAAATAAATGCCAATTTAGGTACACTCATTAATTTTACAGATAATTTTAATTCTATATTATCTTTTAACTATAAAGACAAATATTACCTAGATAAAGCCAATAAATATGAAGCCAAAAATTTTATAACTTTAGATTTAAGTTTAAATTACATTTTCAATAATGGATTAAAAGTATACGGTGGTATCAATAATATTTTAAATAGAAATAACTACGATCAAGAAGGGGTTTCTAATAATGAAATTCTCTATGATCCAGCTAATGGACGAACTTTTTATTCAGGATTTACTTACACATTTTAATTAAAATTCATATTCTAGTTATTTTAAAAAAGCTAAGATTACACTTTTTTGGTTGACCCTTAGCTTTTTTATATATAAATTTCAAGTTAAAAATACCTTCTGAGATATCTTTTTTAAGTCGTAAACATACGTTTTTAGCGATTTTAACCTTTACCTGTATACTTTACTAATTTTTTTAAAGAAACCTCTTAAAACGTCTTTAAAAGCTATTAAAATCGATTTTATTTCCCAGACTTTTTTAATTGCCGTATATTTCATCTTCTAATTTTGATAAAATGTTTTCTATTCTAATTAATTTTTCGTCATTAAATTCATTATTACTTATAATTTTTAGAAAAGAAGATAATTTTTCTTTTATTCCTATCTTTTTTATATTACTATTTTCTTTAGCTTGATTTTGATTTAATAAAGATTTTTTTATCTCTTTTATTTTTTCCTTTGGATTTTCAGAACTTAGAATTTCTGATATGATTTCTTCATTTTCTTTTTCAATTTTTTTTTAAATCTTTTATTACTCTATCAGGAAGTTTATAAATAGTTGTTGAATCATATTGAATAGAAAGTTGTTTTCTATCTAAACAAAGATACACAAAATCTTTTTTAAATCCTAGATTTTCATACCATTTCCCAAACATACCATTTTTATTATTTGAAAATATTTTTTGAGCCTCTAAAAAGACATCTCCAAGTTCTTTTAAATTATCTTTTAGTAGATTTCCAGTATATATTGCTTTTTTCTCAAGTTCGATTAAATGTTCTTTATCTTCTTTGCTAAAATCTGCGTAATCGAATTTTGAATCAAACTTTTCTTTTTCTATTACAACTTCACTTTTTTTATAATTTGCTAACAATCCCATTTTGTAATTTCCTCCACTAAATTTTTATAATCTATCGCTGCTGTACATGTAGAATCTATTTGGTAAATGGAATTTTTATCAAGTCCTAGTAAATTTAATTTTGAACAAGTTCTTATTGTAGAATCAGTTGTTTTAAAATTTTCTTTTAAATGCTCATAAATTTCTTTATTTACTTTTTTCCTTTTATCCAATTTAGTTGGTAAAACTAAAGTATTTTTTATTTTTATATCCAATTCTTCTTCTGTTTGTTCTAATGTTTGAATTAAAAGATTTAATCCATCTAGTGCTAAAAGTTCAGTTTCACAAGGAATTAATATGTAATCTGAAGCATATAAAGCATTTATAGTGAATAAATTCATACTTGGAGGACAATCAATTATTATATAGTCATATGTTTTTTCTAATTTATTTAAAGCTTTTTTTAGTAATTTTTCTGTTCCAAATTTAGAAGTTAATTGTCTTTCTGCTAAATTAAGTATTAAGTTAGATGGGATTAAATCAAAATTTTTTGTTTCAAGAATTACATCATTAATATTTTTTTGATTTACTAAAATATCTTTTATTGTTAATTTAGGAGTTTCGGCTAGAGCTGTAAAAGTTAAACTCGCTTGTGGATCTGTATCAATTAATAAAACTTTTTTACTTTGTAATGATAATCCTGACCCAATACAATGTGTTGTTGTTGTTTTTCCTACTCCACCTTTAAAATTAATAATTGAAATTATTTTAGACATTTTTTCCTCCTGATTAAAGCTTATTTTTATTTGTTCTGTCGTAATATCTATTTTAACTAATTGATTTTTTTTATATCCTATTTTTTCAATTATTTCTTTATCTAAAGTGAATCTATAGAGCTTAGTATTTCCATTTGGTTGTATTATTAATGGTTGTCCCTGTTCATCTTTTTTTAAGATTATTTCTTTATTTTTAAGGTCATAAGAATATTTTAATGATTTAGGTTCATTCATTATTTTTATTCCTTTTATTGGAATATTCAAGTAAGCTGTTGATATTTTATTTTTTTTATTAAAAATTATGTTTATTTTTTTCTCGAAAATCATTTTTACTCCTTTAAGTAAATATCTTCGGTCATGACCGAAGATATTTTTAAGATAAAAGAAGTTTAGCTATTTTATAAGCTTCTTCTTCTGAATTAACAATATATTTTACTTTTTCTTGTTTACAATTTTTTTTAAAGTAAAGGGTTACTTCAATTCCACTTTTTAATAATGTTAATCTCATATTAAGCCTCCTTGGTTTTTAGAGAATGAAATAATATATTTTTATATTATTAAGAATACAATATATTTCCTTAAAAGTCAACGCATATTTAAAAAATAATAATAAAATGCGTTCTTTTATTTTTTAGAACATTGTTTATAGTTGTTTATATATTGTTATATATTGTTATATATTGTTATGTACAAAAAATAAGGGCCAAAAAATCAATTTATCCGTTGATTTATAAGGTGTTTTAAGGTTTTTTATGAATCCTCATTTAATGGGAGTATTCTTCCTCGTTTAGTGGGACTATCTATCCTCATTTAATGGGAGCTTCTTCCTCGTTTAGTGGGACTATCTATCCTCGTTTAATGGGAGTATATGAGTTTTGACTACTTTTTATCCTCACTTATTAGGAGTATTTTATAAAAAAAATGAAACTTCTTCATTATATGGGAGCATTTTACTTGAAAAATATAAATTTTTTAGGTATAATTTAATAAAAATAATAAAAAAAAATAGAATTAATAGATATATACCCATGTAATGACGAAAAAATTGTTGGAGTTGAGTTATGAAAATAGTAAAAAAGAAAAGCAACAATTTAAATTTTCAAGAAGTTATTGATACACCTGAAACGGAGATCGTTGAAGAAAATATAACCCTAGATGAGAGCTTCATAAAAAATAGAGCATTAATTAGAATGGATATGAATATTATTCAATATCCTATATTTAGTAAAAATACAAAAAGAAAAACTAATCAAATAGTTAAGTATTATTTCAACAACAATAGAGACACCTATATTACTGTGACACCAGCATCAGGCTATCATATTCCTGGTGAAATGGAAGAGAAGGTGTTTATTGTTTTAATGAAAATAATGAAGGATAAAGGAATGCCACAAAAGTTTTGGGTTACCCTAAGTGAGCTAAAAAAAGAGCTTGGTTTAAATACTAACCGAGCAAATGAGCTAATAAAGAAAAGTTTATTAAGAATAGCAAATACTTTTTATAGTTTTAAAAATACTATGTATTTTAATGAATTGAAATCAGTTTTAAAAGAGGAGATAACAAGATCTATTTTTGAGTTAGATATTGTTAGCTTAGAAAGAAAAGAAAATGCAGAAATTAAAGCTCAAATAAATGATAAAAGAATTAAGGAAATTTATCAGATAAAAATATCAGATTTTTTTTATAAAAATATATTGGCAAAGGGATATTTGGTTTATGATGCTGCAGTTTTACTGGATATAGAATCAAGTACTGCTAGAACAATATACATGTTAATTGAAAAACTTAGGTTTAATGAAATTTATTTAAAAATAGATGTTATGTATTTGATTAAAAGAATTCCGTTGAAATATGATAAGAGTAATATAGGGAGAACTGTAAAAACCTTAATAAAAAGTTTTCAAGAATTAAAAGATAAGACTTTAATAAAAAATTTTATTTTAGAAAAAGAGGGAACTTGGGAAAGTGCTGAGGTGGAAGTATTTTTCTATGATTTTACAGTTCAAGACAAGCAACAAAGATTTTTTGACGATTTAAACGAATTTAGACATTTAAGTCAAAGTCAGTTATTAGTCAGTCATACTGAAAATAAAGACTTACAAGACGAAAATGAAGAAAATTTAAATGAATTTATAGTTGTCACACCAGAAATGATAGAAGAAGTTTTAAAATTGATGCCCATAAAAGCAAGAAGTTTAAAAACAATGCCCAAAACGATTAAAGATGCTGTTGAAAATTATGGATTAGAAAAAGTTCGAAAAGTTGCAGTATACATGAAAAAAAATAAAGTTGATAAAGTGAGAGCCTATTTTATTAAGGCTTTAGAGAATGATTGGACAAAGGATGAAGAAGATATAGTCGTGGTTGAAAAAGAAGAAAAAGTTGAACTGCTTGATATAAATGAATTGGAGATTAGAGAGACTCCTATTGAAAATAAAATGACAAGGGAATCTTTAAAAAAGTTTAATGAACTATCAGAGGAGGAAAAGTTAGAGGTAGAAAAAGAAGCTTATCAATATTATATAAAAAAATGTGGACAAGATACAAAAATTCAAAAGATTGCATTTAAGGCTGGAAAAGCAACTATAGTGTGCGATTACTTAGAAGAAAAAAATTATTTTGATAAAAAATATGAAATTGATACACAAGAGATGAATTCTTTAGGTACAGATAAAAAGAAGTTAAATTTAGCAGAAATTTATAAGTCAATAAATGAAAAAATAACTTTTTATTCAGGATTATTAAATATGAATCCAGAACAGGAAACCGCATTAAGATTGGAGGTGGGAAAGGAAATTTTATTGAAGAAGAATTTGGAAAATCTTTTGGAAGAAGATATTATAGAAATGGTTCGATTAGTTGTTTTAAGAATGAATAATGAAAAAAATAAATAATATTTGGAGAAAGAATGTCATTTAAATTAGAAAAAGAAATTGAAAAATACTGTTCCTATAATGATCAAGAAGAGTCAGATAAAAGTATTTTATTAGATTTATTAAAAAGAGAAAAAAATATTTTTTCAAGAGAAAATAAGCTATGTCATTTTACTGCTTCATCTTGGATTGTAAATGAAGAAAAAACAAAAGTCTTGATGATTTATCATAATATCTATAATTCATGGGCTTGGACAGGAGGGCATGCTGATGAAGAAATAAATCTTTTAAAAGTAGCTATAACAGAAGCTAAAGAAGAAACTGGACTAAAAAATATAAAAGCTTTATCAGAAAATATTTTTTCCATTGAGATATTAACAGTGGATGGACATATAAAAAATGGTAGATATGTATCATCACATCTTCATTTAAATGTTACCTATTTATTAGAAGCAAAAGAAACAGATGTGTTATTTATTAAAGAAGATGAGAATAGCGGTGTTGCTTGGATAAAAATAGAGGAAAGTGAAGAGATTTCAAAAGAAGAAAATATGAAAGTTATTTACAAAAAATTGAATGATAAATTAAAAAAATATCTTCGGTCATGACCGAAGATATTTTTGGTTAAAAACTAAAGATTAGTATTAATAAGTTTTAACATTTGCTGTTTTGTCATAGCTCCTGGAATAGCAGTTTTAATTTCACCATCTTTTCCAATAATATATGTAGTTGGAAAAGCTCTAATTTTAAAATTATCAAAGTATATACCTGTTCTATCAAAAACTGTAGGAAAAGAGTAATTATTTTCTTGTAAAAAATATTTAATTTCATCAATATTTTTATCTTGTCCATTTAGATTTTCTTCTGTAACGGGATTTGTTATTCCAAGTATAATGACATCTTTTTTATTTTCTCCAAACTCTTTATAAAGTTCTTCGATATATGGCATTTCCTCTTTACAAGGCGGGCACCAGGTAGCCCAAAAATTTAGAAAGACAACTTTACCTTTGTAGTCAGATAAAATATGTTCGTTCCCATATTGATCTATTAGACGATAACTATCTTTATTTAAAACAGCATCCGAATTGTTAGATATTAAGCTATTGGATGGTGATGAAAGAAAATAATTAGATAGTTGGTTCGTATATCCAAAGAATGTAAGCGTACCTATAATTATTAGAAAAACTCCAGCAATTTTAACTGTATATTTTAAAAACTTTTGTTTAGATTTAAAGAAATTTAATAAAGTTGCCGTGAATAATCCAATTAGTAAAAAAGGAATAACAAACCCTAGAGAATAAATGAAAATTAATAAATTTCCAATAGTATTATCTTTCAAGCTAGCAGCTAAAATTAAAACTGAAGAAAGAATTGGACCTATACAGGGAGTCCAAGCAAAACTAAAAGTAAATCCAGTTATAAATGCTACGAGAGGTGTTATCCTTTTATTGGTGTAAGCAATTCTTTTTTCTTTATATAGAGGGTTTAATTTAATTATTCCAAGTTGAAATAAACCTAGAGCAATAATAATAATACCACCTATTTTAGATATTATATCTTTTTGACTAAATGCAATATCGCCGATTGCTGTAAAAGAAAATCCCAAAATAAAAAATGAAGTAGAAATACCAAATATAAAAAATAAGGTATTAAAAAAAACCTTTTTTTGATTATAGATAATATTTCCATAACAATCATTTTTTTTACCGTTTCCAGCTAGAAAGCTAAAATATATGGGAATTATAGGTATCACACACGGAGAAAAAAAAGAAAGAAATCCTCCTAAAAAAGTTAAAAAATAAAAAAGTAATCCAACTTCCATAGTAAACTCCTTTGTATTCAGTTATTATCAAAAGAATACAGTATTTTTTACGGAAAATCAAGAATATATTTTTACTAACTAATTTAGATTTTAATACTATATATTTTTTTTGATATATTCCTTACGAAGTGTTTCTACCACTTCATAAAAGTTATCTAAAATTAAATCCCAACAACATTTATTTTGTGCTGGTTTATAGTTTACCTTTAAAAAAGATAAAACCAAATTTTCTCTTTCATTCAAAAGAGTTGTATCAATTTTATTTAATTTTTCAATGACAGTATCATTATATAGAAAAAATAAATTATTATCTTTTGAAATATTTTCCAAAACTTTTCTAATGTCTTCAGTGTAGTAGTCATAAATAATGTCTTCTACGGATTTAGGTAAAGAGTCGTCGTTATAACTAGCTTCCACATCTTGGTCCAAATCTTCATATCCAACATTCCAATTTTTAAAAACGTAATTAATATGTTTTTCAATAAATTCTTGTTCAAACATTTTAAATCACTCCTTTTTAAAGGGATAACTATTCATTACTTTAACTCTTCTTTAAATAGTCCCATATTAATAGTGTCATAGTATTTACCGTATCTATACAATTCTTTTCTATTTCTTCCTTCCTCTTTAAAGCCTACAGCTTCATAACACTTTCTAGCAGCTTTATTAAATTCAAAATAATTTAATTTTATTTTGTGGATATTCATTTCTTCAAATAAAAATTTACAAAGAACCCTTAAAGTATCAGAACCAAAACCGTGACCATGATATTCTTTACCAATCCATAGTCCAATTGTAGCAACACTATTTTTTCTATCCAAACTATTGATTCCACATCCTCCAATATAGTTGTTACTTTCAAGATCTTCAATTGCAAAATTAAACAGTTCTCCATTAGGAGCTAAATTTTTCTCCATAAAGTTTTTTTGAAATTCATAAGATAATGGGAAAATGGTTCCAATTGACAAGGTGTCTCTTAAATTATTTTCCTCAATTAGTGATAAGACTCTTTCAACTTCAGTTGATTTATAGGCTCTAAGTTTGATTTTTTTACCTTTGAACATAAGAAAAACCTCCATCTTTAAGATATTGACACTTATATTACCCTTAAATTTTTTAAAAGTCAAATATTTCATTTTATTATTAATAACTTTACACTACATTTATAGATTATATATAGTTTAAACAGTAGTATTTATTTTATATAATTTAATTGAATAGAAAAATTTGCTATTATTATTGTATACAAAATTTGAATTTTTTTAGAGTTAGTGGAGGCAAAGTTGGATTATAAAGAAAAAGAGAAAGAACTAAAAGAAAAGTTAAAAAATTATACAATAGATGAGTTACTTGATTTAGTTATACTTGGTCTAAAGCAAGATATAATAGATAAAAATATAGATGAGCAAGAGAAAGTTTGTTAAAATTAAAATGGTATGAAAGAGGCTCAAATATATTATTTGAGCTTTTTATTTTATAAAGGTATTAGTGTCTATTGACAAATAATCTATAATTAATGTATTATTTACATAATTATATTTTAGGGAGGGACCTATGAAATTTGTTTTTAATCATTTTAATATTAATGTTTTAAATTTAGAAAAGAGTATAGAATTTTATAAGAAAGCATTAGGTTTAAAAGAAGTAAGAAGAAAAGAAGCAACAGATGGTAGTTTTATCTTAGTTTACATGGGTGATGGTGAAACAGGATTTACTATTGAACTTACATGGATAAGAGACAGAGAAGAACCATACAATTTAGGTGATGAAGAGTTTCATTTGGCTTTTGTAACTGATAACTATGAGGAAGCACATGAAAAACATAGAGAAATGGGATGCATCTGCTATGAAAATCCAGCTATGGGAATTTATTTTATAAATGATCCAGATGGATATTGGTTAGAGGTTATTCCTCCAAGAAAATAAATATGAAAAAGGAGAAGAAGAGATTCTCCTTTTTTATTATGTTAAAAAATTTATTTATAAAAAATATTGGAGGTTTATTATGGAAGATTTAAAAATTTATTATATCTATCACAGTTGCTTTGTAGTTGAAACAAGAAATTATGTTATAATATTTGATTATTTTAAAAATCCTGTAAAAAATGAAAAGGATGAGATATCGTTAAATGAAAAAATTTTAAATACTAAAAAGAAAGTATTAGTTTTTTCGTCTCACAGTCATTATGATCATTTTAATAAAGATATTTTTTCTTGGGAAAATAAATTTGGGATAATTGAATATATTTTAAGTAGCGATATATCTTTCGGTGATGAATTACAAAATTGTCATAAAATAAGTGAAAATGAAACTTTTGTTAAAGATAGAGTTAGGACAAAAGCATATGGTTCTACAGATTTAGGAGTTTCATTTTTAGTTGAAGCGGATGGAATAAAAATATTTCATGCGGGTGATTTAAACTGGTGGTATTGGAAGGATGATACTCCAGATGAAGAGAAATACATGAGAGAATATTACCAAAGAATTGTTAAAGAAATTAACGAAAATAAAGAGATAGATATAGTATTTTTTCCAATAGACCCTAGGTTAGAGGAGTTTTGTTATTTAGGTGGAGAATATTTTGCTGAGAGTGTAAAACCAAAAATAATGGTACCAATGCATTTTGATGAAAACTTTTATATATGTAAAGAGTTTAAAGAAAGAATTGCAAGATTTAATGTAGAAGGAGCTATAATAGAAAAAACTAACTTTTTACTAAAATTGGAAATCAATATTTAAATATCAGCTTAATAAACCCTAAACCTTGACTTTTATAAAAAAATAAAGTAGATAAAATACTAATTAAAATTTTATAAAAATATTAGGAGGGGCTTATGAATTTTTTAACTGATAATTTTGGATTTTTAATTAGTTTTAATATGATTGGAACACTGGCAATTGATTTAATTTCGTTATACATAGGATTATACATAAAAAATAACTCTAAATTTTTTAATAAATTTGGAATTCCAGCACCAGTTATTGGTGGAATACTATTTGCAGTAATACATCTAATTATAAAGCAATTAGGAATTGGAACAATAAAATATGATACAACTTTGCAAGATCCCTTTATGGTAGTATTTTTTACAACAATTGGAGTAGGTTCATCAATTGCAGCACTAAAAAAAGGTGGAAAACTTTTAGTTATATTTTGGTTATTAAGTGGAGTAATGACATTTATGCAAACGGTTATAGGAGTTGGAGTAGCTAAAATAACAAATATTCATCCTTTATATGGAGTTTTAGCTGGCTCTGTTTCTATGAGTGGAGGACATGGATCTGCTGGAGCCTTTGGGAAAACTGTCGAACAATTGGGTGTCATGGGAGCAAGTACAATGGCTCTATCTTCAGCAACCTTTGGTTTATTAGCTGGCGGATTACTAGGAGCACCATTAGCATTATATTTGATAAGAAAAAATGATTTAAAAGCAGTAAACATAGTTGGAAAGGATGATGTTAATTTTGAAGAGAAATTTTCATATCAAAATATAACAGCTGATGAATTATTAAAGCATATAGCTGTACTTTCAATAATAATGATGATAGGAACTAGTTTTTCATCTATGTTAAAATCATATTTCGATTTAGCTCTTCCATCTTATGTTGGCGCAATGTTTGTTGCAATAATTTTTAATAATTTAAATGTCAAATATAGTTTCATTAACTTAAATAGAAATTTAATTGATATTTTAGGAATAACTTCTTTAAATATATTCCTATCAATGGCTTTAATTTCTCTAAGATTATGGGAACTAGCTTCTTTAGCTGTACCAATGTTTTTAATTTTATTTGCTCAAGTTTTATTTATGGCATTTTTTACTAGTCAAATTGTATTTAAGGCAATGGGAAAAGATTATGATGCAGCTGTAATGGTTTCGGGAATGTGTGGTTCAGGGCTAGGAGCTACAACAAATGCAATGTTAAATATGGGTGAGATATCTGAAAGGCACGGATATACAGTTAACCCTTATTTAATAGTAACGTTAACAGGTGCATTTTTAATAGATATATTTCAAATGCCTGTAATTATTGGTGCAATAAATATGTTTAAATAAATTGAGATATTGAAGTGTATTAAAAACAAAAAAATTACATTAGTTGCCAAAATACAATACTATAAAAACTTTAATGGGTATAAATTGTAAATAAAGAACAGAATAAGAACATAGTTCTTAAAATTATATTCGAAACAAAAACATAGTTGACATAGATTTACGGATATGGTATCATTAATTGAAACCGATGATTAAGTAAATTTAATACCCCCCAAAAAATTTATTTAAATCTTTTTATTTTAACACTCCCCCGTGTTATGAAACTCTTCCTTTTCCCCAAAAAGGAAGAGTTTTTTATTTTTTAGTTGATTTTTGGATAAGAAAGGGTTATAATTCAGGTGACGATTAGAAAAAGTGGATACACTATAAATGGAAAAAGAGAAAGGAAACCGAGACCTTTCTCTTTTTATTTTTTGTAACTAATGTTATACTGTAAAAGCGGTTAACTCTTAAGAAGACCAGCCTTTCAATGGAAGGGGGTGTATTCATGTTAAAAATTCTAATCGTTATAGTTTTCTTTATCCTTACTAAAAATCTTTACTAGGGAAGAGATAACCGTTTTAGTTTGTTGGAACTCGGAACTCCAATAGACGGAAAGAGAGGGGAAACCCTCTTTTTTATTAATTTTAATAGGGGCATCTTTAACTATAAAAAATAAAATAAAAATTGATTTTTAAAATTAAAAAAGGTATGATTCTATCAAATAGTTTTTGGGGAGGGAGTAATGAAAACAATTAAACTATTAGAAAAATTGTCAAACTTACATGGTGCACCGGGTCATGAGGAGGAAGTGATAACTTTTATAGAGGATAATATGAAAGATTATGTTTGTGAAAGAGATTCAATAAATAATCTTTACATAAAAAGAACTAAAGAGATAAATAAACCTATTGTAGCATTAGATTGTCATAGTGATGAAGTTGGTTTTATAGTCGAAGGAATTAAAGCCAATGGAACTATAACATTCTTACCTCTAGGAGGATGGCATATAACAAATATTCCAGCACATTCTGTTGTTATAAAAAATTTTAAGGGAGAATATATAAAAGGGGTTGTATCTTCTAAACCACCACATTTTATGACGACTGAAGAAAAGCAAAAATTACCTAAGATAGAAGAGTTAGTTATAGATATTGGAACCAGTTCATATGAGGAAACTGTGGAGTTATACGGAATAGAAGTTGGAAATCCAATAACACCAGATGTAATGTTTTCATATGATGAAAAGATAGAAGTTGTTCGAGGGAAAGCTTTTGACAATAGGCTTGGGTGTGCTATTGTGATGGAAATAATGAAAGAATTAAAATTGAGCGAGTTAGGAGTTGAGCCAGTAGGTGTAGTGAGTGCTCAGGAAGAGGTTGGATTAAGAGGTGCTCAAGTAGCGGCAAATACATTAAAGCCCGATTTTGCTATTATTTTTGAAGGAGCACCAGCAGACGATACATTTCGGGATTCTTTCTCATCAAAAGGAGCGATAGGAAAAGGAATTCAACTTAGAGTTTTGGATGCTGGAATGGTTTCAAATCCAAGGGTTCAAGGGTATGTAAAAAATATAGCAATTAAAAATAATATTCCATTTCAAGTTATAGCAAGAAGTGGAGGAAGTACTAATGGATGTAAATATCATATTACCGAAAAAAGTATTCCAACGGTGGTTATAGGAATACCAACAAGATATATACATACTCACTATACATACGCTTCAGTAAAAGATTATAAAAATGCAATATTTTTAGGGAAAAAGATATTGGAAGAATTAACGAAAGATACAATAAAAAATTTTTAAATTTATAATAAAAAATGTCAAGACAAAATCTTGACATTTTTTGATTCTAGTAAAAAGGATTGAAAAATATTAATCAATAATTTTTAGATTAAGTTCTCGAGCGATAATAGTTGCCGCAACTTCAGCAATCTCTCCTGTAAAAGAAACACATTGATTTTTATGTTCCTTTGCACCCATATCCATTCCGTGAGTTAAAATTTTACAACATAAAACTTTATGATTTTTTCTAAATTCTTCCTGCAATTCGTAGGCTAACTCAAGATTTTTATTGACTTTTGTATCGCCACCTTTAGTTCTTCCAAAAAAATAGCTAATTGCCATTACTCCCCCACTGACAGCTCCACAAACACACTTAGATTTTCCAATACCAACTGGGAATCCTGAAGCAGCAGCAATTAATGCTTCTGGCATTTCAGGATCAATATTATTTCTGATAGAGTTAACGATTGCTTCTGAGCAAAAGAAATCTCCTACTCTGTAAGCCTCTTCTGCATCAAATTTTATTTTTTTAATACTTATTTCTTTGTTCATTGCTCTCATTCCCTGTTTTTTATTTATGTATATATTTTAACATTAATATGAAAAAGTAGCAAAAATCTTATTCAATAATTTTTTCACATCTGTTTGACAAAAAGAATAGAGTGGATATTAGAAGCATAATAGCCTCGTTGATAGGTGCAGATAGCCATATACCTTTTGTATTAAAAATTTCTGGTAGAAGGAATAAGAGAATATTAATAAAAATAAGACCTCTTAAGACGCTCAAAATACTTGATATAAAAGCGTTTTCTATAGCTGTGAAATAGGAACTAATAATAATATTTATACCCATTAAAATATATGTGAAACTATAGTATATAATAGCTTCTTTAGTTAGAAAAAATAATGCTTTATCTTCTTTTATAAAGATAGAAACTAATTCATCAGCAAATATATTTATCAGAAGAAAGAAGAAAATTCCCAAAGAGAATACAATAAAAGTTCCAATTTTTAAAAGTTTTAAAACTCTTTTATTGGCCTGAGCACCATAGTTAAAACTTATAATAGGCTGTAATCCTTGAGAAAATCCAATCATTGTCATGGTGACAAGAGTAGATACATAACTTATAACACTAAAAGCAGAAATACCGTCACTTCCAATTATAGTCATTATATTTATATTAAAAGCCATTATAACTACACCAGTAGCCATTTCAGTTAAAAATTCTGAAGAGCCATTGTATAGAATAGAACCTATAGTTTTTAAATTAAATTTAATAAAGGTATATTTTAATTTTTTAGCTTTAAATAATAGGTAATATCCTAACATTAAAGCTGTCGTCATTTGAGCAGCCCCAGTAGCGATAGCTGCGCCTTTAATTCCCATACCCAGTATAACTATTAAAAAATAGTCCAAAACAATATTCATAATAGCTCCACCCAATATACAAAGTAAAGAATAGTTCGGACTTCCTTCTATTCTGACAAAACTTTCAAAACCATATGAAAGCATATAGAAAAGAGTAAAAAAAGATAAGTAAAACAGATAGGTTGTTGCTTCTTCCAAAATAATATCATTAGCTCCTAAAATTTGGACAGCTTTCTCAGGAAAGAAAATTCCAATTGAACTTAAAATTAAACTGAAAATCATAAAAAGTTGTAAAGAGGTACTATACGATTTTAATGCTTTTTTATCTTCTCCAGCCCCTAGTTGAATTGCAATCATTGTAGAGCTTCCAACTGCAATCATTATACCAATAGCAAAAGAAAAGTTAACATAAGGCATAACAATATTTACAGCAGCTAAATTTTTAGCTCCTAAAAATTTTCCAATAAAGATTCCATCTACTATGGTATATAAAGAGAAGATCCACATGGTCAGAATAGAGGGAACTCCATATTTAAAAATAAGTTTAAAAAGGTTTTCGCTCAACAATTTTTTTTGCATAACAATTTCCTCCAATGATATCGTGAACTCTAGAATGGGTCTAGAGCTAATTTTTTTTAATGGGAATTCGGTATTAAGCGGTTGCTTAAAAAAATTCCATTGTTATATTATATCATAAATTACAAATATTTTAATGTAAAACTCCAAAAAAGTTAGTTGCTTAAAAAAATTAGAAGCTAAAAAGATTGTCTTGATTAATCTTCGTACTAATATAGAAAGAGGTTTTCTAAATAAAATATAAATGTTATAATCAATTAGGGTGATGGAAAATGGGAAAAATGACAAAGGCTATAAGTAAGGAAGAAATTGATACTATTTTAGGATCAATAAAGATAAAACAAGATGTGAGAAATGCGCTGTTAGTGGAGTTGAATACAGGACTTAGAATTCAAGATATAGCTAGACTTAGATATAATGATATTCAATTTGGAAAGTTAGAAATAATTGAAAAAAAAACAAAAAAGCCCCAAATTACAAAAATAAATATGGAGCTTGTTGAATATCTTTTTAAAAATAGAACCAGAGAAGATAATTTTATCTTTGCTTCGAATGAAAAAGAAGTAAAGGCTTTTGTAAGAAAAGTGCAAGATCAAATACTAAAAGCGTGTGATTATGAAAATGTTGATAGCACTTTTATAAGTACACATAGTTTTAGAAAGTCTTTTGCTACTTTGGCATACAATGAGACTAAAGATATTATGTTTGTTCAGCAACTTTTAAATCACTCGAGTGTCTCTGTCACGCAGAAATATATTAAGGTAAATAAAGAAAAAGCTGATGATTATAGAGGAAGACAAAGGCTCGGTTTTTAAATATAAATTTTTAAAAACTATTAAAAAACGACTATTTTTTACCATAAAGTAAAATTTCAGATCTATTGCTTGGAAGTTGAGTTGCGTGTACCTCAGTAAATCCAAATGTTTTGAAAGTCTCAATATGTTTTAAAATCTCTTTTACGGATATTTTATCTCCAATTTTTAAGGTATAATAAACGGTATGAATACTTGGTCTTATAGAGATAAATCTTTTAAGCTGTCCCAAGATAAGTGATGGCAAAACATTGACGTCAGAGACTAAAAGGTGGCAAGGTTTGGGAATATCAGAGTCCTGCACTCTTTGCATAGGTTCTTTTATATGGGTGAACAAAGGATTTTTTAAAATGCTTTCGTTCATAAGTGCGTTATCTACTCCATAGACTTTGAATCCTTTTTCCAGAAGAGCATAGCTTGCCCCTCCGGGAGCTGATCCGAGTTCAAGAACGATTTCATTTTTCTTAGAATTATAATTTGTCCAAATCAATGCTTCAGCTATTTTTAAATAAGCTCTAGATGGAGCATCTTCTGGAAGAATAATATTGGGGTTTGCTCCAGGAATGTTCCAAGAGTATTTATGGATTATTCTCATTCCCAACCAGTATTCTCCTTCTTTTACTTCTAATATATCCAAAACAGTATCTCCAGTATTTGCATTTTCTCCTGATGATTCACCATTTATAAAAGAAAATCTATGAATTTTGTTGATAGAATATTTCTTTATTTCATTTTCTAGATTATTTTTATCAACTTTTCCTAAAGAAATTCCATATACTCTTGCAAAAACTAAATTTAGTTTGCTATTTAGGTTTAAAGTTCCGGTAGTATCTTTAAAGGTTACGTAACCGGGTCTAGAATAAGCAAAGCTTAATTTAGGGTATTTTATAGCTATTTCTTCCTTTAATAATTTTTCACTTCCAATGTTAACAACTGTATAAATAAACATCGATCACTCCTATAATAGATTTAAAATTTTAATCTTTATTTTCATCATTTGAATTTCTTTTTCTACTGATAATATCTTATATTATAGCATAAGAGTTGAAAAAATTATGGCAAAAAACTTTTTAGATAATCCACATAAGCTTTTTTAGCTAAATTTCTAATGTAATATGTATATGTCGGATATGCTTGTACAGAATTCATAACCTTATAAAATTTAATTTTGTTTCCAATCATAAGTTGTAAAAAGCCGATAATTTCACCAGCTCGTTCACCGATACAAGTAGCCCCAACAATATTAAATTTACTATCACAAATAATTTTTAGGAAAAAAGCTTTTTCAAATGTGATTAAACTTCTCTCGTTGTTCAAATCCAGAGAATAGGTGTGTATTCTTTTGTATTTTTTACGAGCTTCTATTTCATCTAGTCCAATTTTTGAAACTTCAATATCACCAAAAAGAGTCCAAGGAATAAAAGAATAGTCCATCTTTTTTAGAATAAATGGGAAAAGGATATTTCTAACAACAATTTCCCCTTGATGTCCTGCTACGTGAGAGAATTTAAAAGATGAGGCAATATCACCAATTGCAAATATATTTTTTGTAGATGTTCTCATAAAATTATCAACAAAAATTCCCTTTATGTCATGTTTGATACCAGCTTTATTTAAATTAAGATTTTGTATATTTGGAGTTCTACCAGCAGATATGAATATTTTTTCACTTAAGAACTCACCATTATTAGTTTTTACCAAGACATTATTGCCTAAATTTTCAACTTCAATGGATGTACAGTTTAAGACTAAATTAATGCCTGTTTCTTTTAATCTATTGAGATAGAAATTTCTTATTTCAGCTTCTAATGTAGGTAAAAAAGTATTGGATTTTTCTAAAATAGTGACTTCAATATTTAGTCTTTTTAAAGGAAAAGCTAGTTCTAGAGAAATTACACCAGCTCCAATTAAAATAATTTTTTTATAATTACTTTTTTCATAAAAAAAGTTGTGGTTAGCCAAGTATTTGACCTTCTCCAATCCTTTTATATCAGGAATAAAAGGAGAACTTCCTGTAGAAATTACAATATATTTTCCGATATATTTTTGTCCATTAACTAAGATGGTATTTTTATCAACGAAAGTTCCTTCCCCTCTTATAAAGTCAATATTTTTAAAGCTAGAGATATGAGGGAGCTCGTTATCTCCAATAGTATGAACATTTTTTAAAGTCATTTCAAGGGCTTCTGTCAGGGTTGAGACAGTTTTAGAGGCTGAAATAAAACTTTTGGATGGAATACATCCTCCCCAAGTACATTCACCACCCAAATGATCCTTTTCAATTAAAAGAACTTTTTTTCCGGCAGAAGCAAGTCCAATTGAGGTTGTGAGTCCACCAGCTCCACCACCAATTACGATTGTATGATAATACATATAAGTTTCCTCCATTGTTTTTAAGTATATAACGTGAATTACCGTCGCCCTAATAGAGGACAGAGCTTCGTGGGAAGTATCTGACTCATGTCTTTCATATTAAGTTTTTCCCAGTTTTCATCTCTTTAAAATTAAAATTTACGTGGTCTGATTATACCATATTTTAGGAAAAAACAATAGAAACTATGAGGGAGAGGATGAATTAGGGCGTTTTGATAAAATATCATATAATTGCAATATTATGTATAAGTTATTTAAATGTTTTGTACAATATGTTATACTATGAGTCTAAGAAAAATATTATGGAGGAAACTTTTATGAACGATATATTAATTAAAATTTCAGAAAAATACATAAAAAACTTAAAAAATCAAAGTCCTGAAGACAAAGAAAGTAATATAATATATGGAAAAATATTAAATATTTTAGAAAAAAATCCAGAGCTTAATCTGTTCGGTCTTTTAACGGAATTAAATAAAGGAAAAACATTTTATGAAAAAAATAAAGTTAGAAATAGAAGAGATCGACTTACAAATTTAGAAATTTTAATTAAAAACGCTAATACAATTATAGACAATCTTTTAGAAGGAGATGAAGAAAGTCTGAAAAAAGTTGAAAGAAGTTTGGATAGGTCAGATATCTATAGAGATAGGATGGCTATAAATATACTTTTGACAGAATTTCCTTCACCAGCTCTTCAGGAGGTTTACTACACAATAAAAAATGACCAATGTAAGAAGTTTTTATTAGAAGTCATAGAAGAAATAAAATAGAGCAAGGAAAAAGATTTTTTGATGGTAAATAATAATAAAATCATAGTAATTAATATATGAAGTTGTAAGAGGAGGGTAACATTATGATTATAGCATTTATAGGTGGAATTCTTTTGGGATTTTTATTTTTCTATAGTTTGAATTGCGAAATTAATAAAAGCAAGAAGTTTAAAAATCCGTCACTGTTTATTTTTATAACTTCAATAGTAAGAATTTTAATTCTTTTGGGAGGATTTTATTATTTATCTCAAAATAGT
Source organism: Cetobacterium sp. (assembly GCF_977044495.1). Lineage (NCBI taxonomy): Bacteria > Fusobacteriati > Fusobacteriota > Fusobacteriia > Fusobacteriales > Fusobacteriaceae > Cetobacterium > Cetobacterium sp. The sequence goes on from NZ_CDRRQU010000002.1 coordinate 72,918, forward strand.
GGTTATAGATTTTTCGCAGCTTTGGTTGGAGTAATTTTATCAAGAGTTTATATTGTTTATTTCTATAAAAATGATAAATATTGATATCAATATAATATATAAAAAAAGTAAAAAGTATTCTTTTTTTATAGAATGGTTGAAAAAAATACACGTTAGTGATAATATACCTTTGTAATGGTTCTAAAGATTAAAAGGGAATTAAGTGAGAAGCTTAAGCGGTCCCGCCACTGTAAAGAGGACGAAAGTATTAAAACCACTGAATATATTTATTTGGGAAGGGATACAAGTAGGATGAATCTGAGTCAGGAGACCTGCCACTACAATTTCTGCGAGGACGGAGAAGAGGTTACTCTTCTTCCAAATTAAAATTATATTTGGGAGGATATTTCTATGAAAAAATTATTATTATCACTATTTTGTTTGTCTACTGCATTGACACTAGCACATGGGGAGGAAGCATTTGAAGATGCGGACTTTTATACAGGAGGAAAAAGTGCAGTGATTATGACGCACTTTGGAACAACGCATTCGGATACTAGAGCTAAAACTATTGATGCAATCAACCAAAAAGCTATAAAAGCCTTTGACGGAAAAGCGGATGTATTCGAAGCATACACATCTAGAATTGTAACTAAAAGAGTTGCGGCTAATGAAGGAATAAAAAAATATAATCCAAGCGAGGTTTTAGCATCTTTAAAAAAACAAGGGTATAAGAATGTAATTATACAGCCAACAAATGTAATTGATGGTGTAGAAATGGATTCAATAAGAAAAGAGGCTCAACTTTATGCAAAAGATTTCAATAATTTAAGAGTTGGGGATGCACTGTTAAGTGATCCTCATCACTATGAAGATACGATTAATGCTATATTGAAAACAGTAGGAACTTTAAATAAAAAAGAAGCAGTTGTTTTGGTAGGGCATGGAACATATAATTCAGCGACATCTGCTTATGCAATGTTTGATTACATGGCTAAAGATATGGAAAAACCAGTTTACGTCGGTACAATTGAAGGGTATCCAACCTTTGAAAATGTAGTGAAACAACTTAAAAGAGATAATAAAAAAGAGATTATTTTAATGCCAATGATGTTTGTTGCAGGAGATCATGCTAAAAATGATATTGCAGGAGAATGGAAGGAAAATTTAGAAAAAGCAGGATTTAAAGTTAAGGTTAAGCTTGTTCCTCTTGGAGAAATTTCTGAAATTCAGGATATGTTTGTTGGAAATGCAAAGTTTCTTGAAAAACATAAAGGTATAGATATTATAGATAAAAAAGCGGAATATGCAAAAAATAAGGAGTTATAAAATATCTGAATATTGTAAAAAATAGGAGAACTGTAAAGTAATTAGATTTAGTTTACGTAATATATAAATTTCAAAAATAATAAAACTGTACTTTTTTACAAATATACGATATAATGATATGAAATAGTATTTTTTGTCAAAGTATATAGTTTAAAAATATAAAGTCTTTAAATGATTTATCATACAGCCTTGTAATTGGAACAAGGCTGTTTTATTTTTATTTGACTATTTTATAAAATTTAAATCGGAGGTTTTATGAATTACGTAAAGAAGCAAGAACTAAAGAGACAGTATAAAGTTGAAATTTTTAAGGGGATACAAGTTATTAATAATGAAAATTATGACTTTATAGATTCAAGACAATTTTTTCCTACGCCAGAGGATGCGAGTGAGTATATTGAAAAATTAAAGCTAAAGTTAGAGAATGATTGGGTTATCAGATATTTTAAAAGAAGTGAAGAAAATTGGGATTTATTGGAAGTTATTGTCTAGTTATTTCTTTTAGAACTGTGAACTACCTCCATAGAAGTTTCAAAAATAAAAAAAGTAGTAGAAAAATCAAAAGATTTTTCTACTACTTTTTTTATCGTATAAATACGGAAAAAGCTTGGAAAAGAGTGAAACATTTTATTTTGTTCTTTTTTGCCAAAAAAACTTTAGAATTCTATAGGAAACTATGAAAGCAAAAGTTTTGTTATATTTTTAGATATTTTTGATACCTATTTGCTAAAAAAATTCCAATTCCTAAGCTTGCAAAAACATCACTTGTCCAATGAAAAGATAGATAAATTCTTGAAAGTGCAACCAATATTGGTAAAATGATCCAGAACATTTTTAAAACTTTTTTTTTACTTGTAAATGCTAGAAAAAAATATCCACATGAAGCTACCATTGTATGACCTGAAGGAAAGGACATATATCCATCTGAAAATGGGATTTTTTTTTGAAAAACTCCTTTAATTGAATAGAATCCAAAATTATTCCATTCTTGATAAGGGCGACTTCTCATAATAATAAATTTTAAAGAAGTGGCTATAAGCACACCATAAAATACTATAATAATCATTCTTAAAATTAGATTTTCTAAAGCTGAATCTCGTTTATATTTTGCATATATAAAAATTGGGAAAATTCCAAAAGCTATATAATCTTGTTTCATTATTTTTAACTTTATTTTAAGAAGATTATTTTTTTTAATGAGAATATACCCAATTAAATAAAATAATAAAATATCACCTATCTCAGCCAAGTTTTACCTCCACAATGCTTTTAAATAATTTATTACGATTTATATATAATTTTCCTTTATAAGTTTATAGATTAATTAAGAAAGAAATGTTGTATTTTCAACGAATATAGATTTAAAATAGATATTAAAATAAAAAATATCCCAACCCCTATAGGGGGGGTTGACATAAAAAAAAAAAGATGATATCATTCATTTGTAAAATAGAATTTGAGGTGAAAATTATGAAAACGGAGAAAGAAAAAGCCGTACTGATGTTAAAAACTTGCCGGGGTCAGATTGATGCGACATTAAAAATGATTGATGAAGGCAGATATTGTATGGATGTAGTGAATCAAATTTTAGCGGCAGAGGCACTATTAAGAAAAGCTAATAAATTAATTTTAAAGCAGCATATGGAAAAGTGTGTTAAAACAGCTTTTGATAAAGTTGATGTTGATGAAAAAATAGCTGAAGTTATAGATGTTTTAAATAAAGTTATGAAATAGGAGACTGATAGTTATGAAGGAAAATACATTTAAAATAGAAGGGATGACTTGTTCTTCTTGTGCGGGTCATGTTGAAAAAGCAACAAGAAAATTAGAGGGAGTAATTGAGGCTAATGTTAATTTGGCAACTGAAAAGTTAGTTGTAAAGTTTGATGAAAAGAAACTTTCTGCGAAAGATATTATTTCAACAGTTGAAAATGCGGGTTATAAAGCTACAGCTCAAGAGAAAGTAGATACAGAGAAAAGTGAAAATTTAAGAGAGAAAGAGATAAAAGAACTTTGGAATAGATTTATTATTTCTTTAATTTTTACAGGACCACTTTTAATAATATCTATGGGTCATATGGTGGGATACTCTTTGCCAAGTTTTATCTCTCTTGAAGATAGCCCAAGAACTTTTGCATTAGTACAATTGCTACTAACGACACCTGTTATGTTAGTGGGTTATAAGTTTTTTAAAGTTGGAGTGAGAACACTTTTAAAAGGTAGTCCTAACATGGATTCTTTAATAGCAATTGGAACTTCAGCAGCCTACGCTTATGGTATATTTGCTGTTATAAAAATATTTCAAGGATACCCAAGATATGCTCACGATTTATATTTTGAATCGGCAGCAACAATTCTTTTATTGATAACGCTGGGAAAATATTTAGAGTCTGTAAGCAAGGGAAAAACATCCGAAGCTATAAAGAAACTTATGGGATTAGCACCTAAAACTGCAAGAGTTGAAGTTGATGGCAAAGAAAAAGTCATTCCTTTAGAAGATGTGAAAGCTGGAGATATTGTTATAGTAAAACCAGGCGATAAAATCCCAGTTGATGGAATAGTAATAGAGGGAAGTACAGCAATTGATGAATCAATGCTCACAGGCGAAAGTATTCCGGTGGAAAAAACAATTGATTCTGAAGTTATAGGAGCCAGTATAAATAAAAATGGAACTATAAAATATAGAGCAACTAAAGTTGGAAAAGATACAGCTTTGGCTCAAATTATAAAGCTTGTTGAAGATGCTCAAGGATCAAAGGCACCTATAGCAAAGTTAGCAGATATAATTTCTGGTTATTTTGTACCTGTTGTAATAGGTTTAGCTATTGTATCTGGGCTAGGTTGGTATTTTGTGACAAAAGATGTAGAGTTTGCATTGACTATATTTATTTCGGTTTTAGTTATAGCGTGTCCTTGTGCATTAGGATTAGCAACGCCAACAGCAATTATGATAGGAACAGGAAAAGGAGCTGAATATGGAGTCTTAATAAAAAGTGGTGAGGCATTAGAATCTGCTCATAAAGTTCAGACAGTTATATTTGATAAAACTGGAACAATAACAGAAGGAAAACCTAAAGTTACAGATATTTTGGTTGAAGGAATGATAACTGAAGAGGAACTATTGACAATTGCAGCGAGTGCTGAAAAGGGATCGGAACATCCATTGGGAGAAGCTATTGTTAAAGAAGCTGAAGATAGGAAGATTGAATTAAAAAAATTAGATAAATTTGTAGCTATTCCCGGACATGGAATTGAAGTTATAATAGATGGAAAAGATATATTCTTAGGAAACAAAAAATTGATGGACAGAAATAGTATTAACTTGCTTGACTTAGAAGAAAAATCAAATGTATTAGCAACAGAGGGTAAAACTCCCATGTTTATCTCAATAAATAATAAAATTGCAGGTATTATAGCCGTTGCAGATACAGTAAAAGAAAACTCTAAAAAAGCTATAGAGATTTTACATAAAATGGGAGTTGAAGTCGCTATGATAACTGGTGATAATAAAAAAACTGCTCAAGCTATAGCTACTCAGGTTGGTATCGATAGAGTATTTGCAGAAGTTTTGCCAAAAGATAAGGCAGCAGAAGTGAAAAGGTTACAGGAAGAGGGAAGGAAAGTTGCTATGGTTGGGGATGGTATAAATGATGCTCCAGCTCTTGCTCAATCAGATGTTGGAATAGCAATAGGTTCTGGAACGGATGTGGCTATTGAATCAGCCGATATAGTTTTAATGAAAAGCGATTTGATGGATGTACCAACAGCAATTAAATTAAGTAGAGAAACTATAAAAAATATAAAACAGAATTTATTTTGGGCTTTTGGCTATAATGTCTTGGGAATTCCAGTAGCAATGGGAGTACTGTTTTTATTTGGTGGACCGTTATTAAGCCCAATGATAGCAGGAGGAGCTATGAGTATAAGTTCAGTTTCTGTTATCACAAACGCATTGAGATTAAAAGGGTTTAAACCTAATAAATAAAAAAGGAGTTGTTTTTATGAAGAGAAGAGTTTTAATAAATGGAATGAGTTGTATGAACTGTGTTAGACATGTAAAGGAGGCCTTGGAGGAGATTCCTGGAATGGGAGAAGTTGAAGTTGATTTAGCAACTAAGTCTGCTATCATAACTGGTGATGTGGCTGAGAGTTTAATAATAAAAGTGTTAGCTAATCACGATTATGAGGTTATAGAGTTTCAAAAAATATAAATATTGAAAACATTAAGACGATTTATCTCACTATTTAACAGATGTGAGATGAATCGTTTTTTTTCTTGACATTTATTTTAAAAGGATGCTAAAATCAAAAAAATAAAATACATATGTTATTTATAAGTGATTGAAATAAATAATAGCTAAAAAATTGGAAGGAGACATCTATGGAAGTAAAACAGTTTGAAATCTATTCTGATAAAAATGTTTTGAAAGGAAAACATTATGGAGCCAATGTGGCAACCAAAAAAGATAAAATTATTTTGATGTGTCATGGGTTTGCAGGGACCCAAGATTTATTTTTGCCGAAATATGCAGAGAAATTTTCTTTAGCAGGATTTGATGTCATTACTTTTGATTATAACGGGTTTGGAGAAAGTGAAGGAGAGATAGAGATAGTTCCTGAAAATCAGATGAGGGATATATCAAATGTTGCTCTATATTTAAGAAAAAATGAAGAGTTCCGTGATAAGCGATTATATTTGTGGGGGACTTCATTGGGTGGTTTATATGTGCTAAAATTAGCTTCGATTTTGGAGAATATTTCAGGAGTATATGCTCAAATTACATTTTCCAACGGACTTAGAAACAATACTTCTTTATTAAATTTTGAGGAGAAGGAAAAATACTTAAACCAACTTGAAAATATTAAATATAAGGAAGTTGTAGAAAACAAAAAATTATTGCTTCCATTAAAAAAATTGTTATCTGATTCACAAAGTAAAATATTCTTAGAGAAATATAAAGAAGAATTTTTTACACTTTTGAGTACAAGATTATCACTATCAACTGTTAGAGATATAAATCAACTATCAATAGATTTGCATTTAGAAAAAATACAGGTGCCTGTGTTACTTTTAAAAGCTAATAATGATATAGTTAATTTACCTCAAGAAATGGATTTTATATATAAATCATTAAAGTGTGATAAAAAGTTATTAGAGTATGATTGTGGACACTATGATGTTTATGAAGATGAAGTTTTTCTTCTTTCTATAACTGAGCAAATAAAATGGTTCAGTAAGTAGTGAAGAAGTAAGTTGAAGGAGAGTGGTTATGAATAAAAAAATAGTTATTTTATTGAGTACAATTACACTATTTACGGCGTGTAGCAGTTTAAAAAGCAGAGAATACGTTGGAACGTATACATATGGACATGAAGTTGAGATTTTTACTGATGAAAAAACAGGGCAAGAATATTGGATAAATGGAAAAAGCAATGAATTGAATCAATATATGAGTAAATTAGTTCAAGAGGGAATGCCCTATCCAAAGGTAAAAATAAAAATTCGAGGAATTGATAAAGGAAAAGCTAAGAATGAATTAGCTGAAAAAGATGATAGAGTTTTAGAGATCTTAAAATATGAAATTTTGAATTAGGTTTAGGTAAAAAATAAGTTGGCATCAAGATTTTCTTCTTGGTACCAACTATTTTTAAATTAATATCCTATAAAGTATGCGATAACTATAGCAGTAGCTCCGATACTTACCCAGATTCCCATAAGAGGAGCCATCCATTTCACCCATTTCTCATATGAGATTTGTGAAATTGCAAGATAACTCATAAGACCACCTGCAGTTGGATTAATATAATTTGTAAATCCATCTCCATATTGAAAAGCTAAAACAACAGTTTGTCTAGAAACACCAATCATATCTCCTAAAGGAGCCATGATAGGCATAGTCGTCGCTGCTTGTCCACTTCCTGATGGAATGAATAAATTTGTTATAATTTGAACGCAATACATAAGTAAAGCTGAGACAACTCCAGGTAAAGATGAAATTTTGCTAGAAAGATAGAATAAAATAGTATCTATAATCTGTCCATCCTCTAATACGACTAAAATTCCACGAGCTAATCCTACAGCCAGAGCTCCAAAGACTACTCCTCTTGCTCCATCTAAAAAGTTATTAGCAGAATCACTAGGAGAGATTCCAGCTACAAAGCTGGATGCAATTCCCATGAACATAAATATACTGATTAATTGTTCTGTCCCCCAGCCATGTTTTAAAACTCCATATGTTAAAGTTATAAATCCGATTAACATAACTAGAAGAACTCCTTTTTGTCTAAGAGTTAAATCTGGCATGTCTTGTGTATCATTGGAGACATTAGACATAGATTTTTGTTTAACTTCTAAATCAAAAACGACGCTACTAAAAGGATTTTCTTTCACTTTTTTAGCATATCTCATAATATAAATAACTGTTGCAATATATAGAACTATATAGACAGCCACTCTAAATCCCATTCCAGAGTAGATTGGTAGTCCTGCAATCGAATGAGCAACTCCAACTGTAAATGAGTTAATAAATCCACCAACGAAACCAACTCCAGCTCCTAAAGCTACCATAGCCATTCCAACCATAGCATCAAATCCAAGTGCTCTAGCTAAAAGGACTCCAAGCGGAACAAAGGCTATTGCTTCTGTATTCATACCTATTGCCACTCCACCAATTGAAAATACAAATAAAACAACTGGGATTAAAAGCATTCCCTTATTTCTAAAAAGATAAGCTACTTTTGCTATTCCAGAATCGATAGCTCCTGTTTTTTGAATCATATTAAAAAAGCCACATACCAAAAATGTGAAGAAAACAATTCCAGAAGTTGATTGTAGACCTCTTATTAATACAGTAAATAAATTATGCTCACTAAAAGAGAAGAACTTAACTGGAGTATTAGAAACAAATGTAAAAGTTTCTGGAGATATAATCATTCTACCAGAATTTATATCTTTAATTCTTCCATAAACACCAGCAGGAATTATATAAGTTCCTATAAAAGAGAGGATTATCATCCCAGCTATGATAACATAGGTATGAGGAATTTTAAATTTTTCTATTTTAAATTCTTTTTCTTTTATGCCAACCCCACCGTTATTTTTTAAACCTAAATTTGATTCATTATTCATAAAACACACCCCTTTTAAATTTTATATACATCTACCATCTTTTGATTTAATAACTGCTCCCCAACAGTTATAAAATTATTTAAATCACCGGTCACGTAATAACTTATTTTATTATAATTTTTTAAATTTGCAACATTTTTTATTTTTTTTAATTGCTCTCCTACTAATTTAGCAGTTTCTTTAGCTGGATTAACTATATTACAATGAGTTATAGTTTTAATTTTTTCCTCTAAAAATGGGTAATGTGTACATCCTAAAATTAGAGTGTCGATATCTTTTGGAAGTTATTCTATATAACTTTTTAAGATGTTATGAGATTCTTCGTCATCTTTCCATCCTTTTTCTATCATAGGACAAAGTAGTTCACAGCCTTGTTGATACACTTCATAATTTTCATTTAAATTTATAATCGCATTTTTATAAGCATTTGTTTTAGCTGTCAATGGGGTAGAAAGTACCCCTATTTTTCTATTTTTACTTTCCCTAAGGGCCATTTTGGCACCAGGATTTATAACTCCTATAATTGGAAGAGTTGGAAATTTTTCCTTTAAATAATCCAGTGACGCTACCGTTGCAGTATTACAAGCTATAACAATAAGATCTACATTTTTTGTTATTAAAAATTTACTAATTTTATAGCAAAGTTCTTGAATCTCTTCAATTGTTTTAGTCCCATATGGTGAGTTAAAGCTATCCCCATAATAGATAAAATCTACAAAATCAAGTTCTTTTAATAGCTCCTTTAAAACTGTTAACCCACCTACACCTGAATCAAAAACCCCTACTTTCATTTTTTGCCCCCTCAATAGTATATAAAAAATGTATAAAAAAAAGTCTAAAATTATTCTCAAATAGTTTTTAAAAACTATTTTTAAAGATAATTTTAGACCTCATTTACTTTCAAATCATAAATAAGTGTATTTTTTTATTCATTTATTTAATTAATAAATGTTATACCTTAACTTTTTAGGAATGTCAAATTTTTGTTTTTACTTTTCTATTTGACTTTTGATATTTATTGGGGTATATATTATTTGTGGGGATTATTTTATGCTAGGGGAGGGAGTTGATGGGAGAAAAATATATTGTAGGAACTGCAAAAACATCTATAGACAATGCAATAACTAAAAATTACAATAGCTTCTTTGTAGCTTTTATTATTGATAAAAATGGAAAAATTTTAGATGTTGAAGCTTCTACGATTTTAAAAATAACAAATGATTTCATAAAAAAAATTTTTATTGGAAAATATTTTATAGGGGATTTTGATGAAATAAGCTCTATTATATTAAAAAATTATTTAGGATCTTCTCAGAAATCTATAATTGTAGCATATAAAGACGCCATAAAAAAATATAATCAATCAGTGAATTAATACACTTATTTATCTAAAAGACATAAATAAGGTCTAAAATTCTAGTTAATATAGAGTTTTAGACTTTTTTGCATTTATAATAAAGTAAAAAAATGACAATATAAAGAATATTTTAAGGAGGAATAATTTATGAATATAGAACTTTTAAAGAAACACAGTGAAAATATAAAAAAATGGTTAATAGCAGTAAGACGAGATTTTCATGAACATCCTGAATTAGGAACTCAGGAGTTTAGAACTCATAATAGAATTTGTGAATACTTAGATGAGATGAATATACCGTATAGAACTTCATTTAATACTGGTGTCATAGCAGAAATTGAGGGTAAAAATAAAGATATAACGATAGGACTGAGAGGAGATATAGATGCTCTTCCTATACAGGATATAAAAAGTGTTGATTATGCTTCGAAAAATAGTGGAATTTGCCATGCTTGTGGACATGATGTACACACAACTGTGGTTTTAGGAGTGGCAAAATATTTTTATGAAACAAAGGAGAAGCCACCTATAAATATAAGATTATTTTTCCAACCTGCTGAGGAAACTGTTGGAGGAGCAAAACCCATGATTGAAGACGGAGCTCTTGATGGAGTTAATGCTGTTTATGGATTACATGTAGATGAAACTATAGACGTTGGAAAAATAGGAATAAAGTATGGAGCCATGAATGCTTCTTCAGATACTTTGAAAATAAAGATAAAGGGGGAAAGTTGCCATGGAGCCTATCCAAGTAGAGGTGTAGACGCACTTTTAATAGCATCTCATGTGATTATTGCTCTACAGAGTATTGTAAGTAGAAATTTAGATGCTAGAGAATCTGGTGTAATAACAATTGGAACAATAAATGGTGGAACTGCTGGAAATATTATATCAAATGAGATTGAGCTTAGAGGAACTTTAAGAACTTTAGATCCAGATGTTAGAGCTAGAATGAAAAAAAGAATTGAAGAGATTGTAACAACTCTACCTTTAGCTTTTGGCGGAAAGGGTGAGATTGGTATAGAACCTGGCTATACAGCTTTAATAAATCATGATAAATCTGTAGATATTATTAAAAAAAGTGCTACTGAACTTTTTGGAGCGGATAATATCTATGAAAAAAAGTTAGCTAATATGGGAGTGGAAGACTTTGCGTATTTTATTGAAAATACTGAGGGAGCATTTTTTACTTTAGGAGTTAGAAATAATGAGAAAAATATAAAAACTCAAGCTCATAATGGAAACTTTGATATTGATGAGGAAGCGATAGTCAATGGAGTAATGATGCAAATACTAAATGTATATAACTCAATTTAAGGAGGAAAGCATGGAAAGATTTAATCAACTGAAATCTAATTTACAAAATATAATTAATGGTTTTTCAGGAAAAGTAGGTATTATAGTTAAGGTTGATGGAAAAGAGATATTTTCTAAAAATGAAAGTAAAGTTTTTCAATCAGCTAGTCTGATAAAGCTTTTTATTTTGGAAGCTCTATTAGAAAAAATATCTCATGGAGAGTTAGCATATAGTGATAGAAAGAGTGTAAATTTGTCAGATAAGGTTTCGGGGTTTGGAATCTTAAAAATTTTGGACGATAATTTGAATCTAACCATAAAAGATTTAGCAACTTTGATGATAACTTTAAGTGATAACACAGCCACAAATATGTTGATAGATATTTTAGGAATAGATTACATTCAAAGTTTTATTGAAAAAAAAGGTTACTATGAAACTCGACTTCAAAGAAAAATGTATGACTTTGAGGCAAAAGAGAGAGGTTTGGATAATTTTACAAGTGCTAGAGATACCTTAAAAGTTTTAGAAAATCTATATTGTGATAAAACAGCACTTTTTATTCTTAAAAATCAATTGTGTAACTCTAAAATTCCACTATACTTTTTTAGAAAGGTAGAGATAGCTCATAAAACTGGAGATTTAGTAAATATAGAACATGATACCGGAAGAATATTTTTCAAGAATAATTTTGTAGATTTAATTATTTTAGCAGAAGGGGAAAATAAAGAAGCTATTCTTTTAAATAATAGATTGGGTGAGTGTATCTATGAAAACTTTAAAAAATATTAATGAGAAAAAATATGATTTAGTTATAGAAAATGGAACGATTATTTTTGGAGCTTTAAAAAACAAGGAGATTATGAATATTGGAATAATTGGGGATAAGATTGAAACTATTTCTAAGGATAGATTGGATGGAAAAAAAGTTATTGATGCTAGAAATCTTTATGTTGCCCCTGGGTTTATTGATGTTCATAGCCATTCGGATATATCTGGATTCATAGATGAGAGCTGTTCAAGTAAAATTTATCAAGGAGTCACAACAGAGATAAATGGAAATTGTGGAATTGGAATTTCCCCTTGGATAGATGGAAATAGAGAGAATCTTAAAAAGTATATTCAAACTCACTCAGATATAAATTATTATCCAATAGATTTAAATAAAACTAAGTCATTTTTAGTATTAAAAAATTTTTTGAAAGAGAGAAAACTTGTTACAAATCAAGGTTTTCTTGTAGGAGCTGGATGTATTAGAATTGCTGTAATGGGTTTTAAGTCAAGTAAAGCCAATGAAAGTGAAATCGAAAAGATGAAAATACTTTTAGAAGAACAATTTAGAGAGGGAGCGATTGGAATCTCTTTTGGATTGATATATCAGCCCGGAAATTTTATGGATCAAAGAGAGATTTTAGAACTCTTAAAAGTGGTAAAAAAATATGATAAAATCGCATCTTTCCATATGAGAGATGAGGTGAATGAGATTGAAAAATCTATAGAAGAGGTTATCTATTACGGTAGAGAAACTGGGGCGAAGGTCAATATTTCTCATTTAAAAGTAATGAATAAAAAAAATTGGGGGAAAGCTCAAAAGATTATAGAGGCATTAGAGGAAGCTTTTAAGTCTGGAGTGGCAATTTCATTTGATCAGTATCCTTATGAAGCCACATGTACAAACCTTTTTGTTCTTTTGCCTCAAAGCATCTTCAATGGAGATATAGAAACATTTATTAAAGATATTCCTAGTTTTTCTGATGAAGTAATGCTTTTGATAAGAGAAAATATTGAAAAAAGAGGGGGTGGTGAAAATATCGTAATATCTAATAGTTACTTGAAGAACTCATATTTTAATGGTAGGACAATATCTGAGATTTCAAAGTATTTGAATTTAAGTGAAGAAAAAACTGTTTTATATATTCTTGAAAAATCGAGGGGAAAGGCTCAAGGCATATATTTTTCTATGGATTTAAGAGATGTAAAAGAGTTTTTTAAAAGTGATTTAGGAGTTATTGCCAGTGATGGAAACTCTTTGCCAATGGAGGATAGCTTTGAACTAGGAAATCCACATCCAAGAAATTTTGGAACATTTCCAAAGTATGTACATATGGTAAAAAATGAAATTTCGATAGAGCAAATTATAAATAGAGTAACGAAGAAACCGGCTGAATTTTTTAAGATAGAGGGGCGCGGAGAGATTAAAAATGGTAATTTTGCAGATATTACTATTTTTGATTTAGCTAAAGTCAAAGATAGCTCTACTTTTCAAAACTCTTTTCAACGTCCTGTGGGGATAGAGTATGTTGTTATAAATGGAAAGGTAGTTTTAGAAGGTGAAACAGTGTTTAATATTAGAGCTGGGACAGTTTTGGTAAACTAAATGAGTAAAAATATTGGAGGTGATATTTTTATGAATGGATTTATAGAATATTTTATATCTAGGCTTCCAGAAATTGGAATATTATTGAATCAACACATAAAGATTTCTGGAATAGCTGTACTAATTGCAACATTTATTGGAGTTCCAGTTGGAATACTGATAACAAAAAGCCAAAGAGCATCTAAGGCTACTTTAACTGCAGCAGGAATGTTTCAAACAATTCCTAGTTTAGCATTATTTGGGTTAATTATTCCATTTTTAGGGATTGGTTTTAAACCTGCGGTATTTGTTTTATTTCTATACTCGTTATTACCTATTGTAACTAATACCTTTATAGGGATAAGAAATGTTGATTATTCAACAATCCAAGCAGCTATAGGTATGGGAATGACAAACTTTCAACTCCTATTAAAAGTTAAATTTCCAATAGCTTTAGGTGTTATAATGGGAGGAATAAGGATAGCAACAGTTTCAATAATAGGAACCACAACTTTGGCTGCTTTAATTGGTGCTGGTGGATTAGGAGAACTAATTTTTAAGGGTATAGCAACAAGTAATAATTATCTTGTATTATGTGGGGCTATTCCAACTGCAATATTGGCTTTTGTGGCTAATTATCTATTGGGAATTCTTGAAAAAGTTTTAGGACCGTTAGGAAATAAAAAAGAGAAGCAGAAAAATCGTAAAATTTTAGTTGGGGTCGCAATTATGTTAATTTCATTTTTTTTGTTTCAAGTTCAAAAATATATGAATAAAGAGCAGTATGTTGTAATAAAAATAGGGCATAAAACTTTTACAGAGCAACGGATATTAGGTAATATGATAGCTATATTAATTGAAAAAAATACGCCATATAAGGTTAGTTTAACAGAGCTCGGGGGAACAAATATAAATTTTGAAGCTATTAAAAATGGTGAAATTGATATCTACCCTGAATATACAGGGACCTCATTTTTAGCTATTTTAGGTGAAAAAGACTTGCTTTCACCAAGAGAGATATTTTTTAAAGTTAAAGATATCTATAATACTAAGTATAATTTGGATATATTAGAACCCTTAGGATTTGAGAATACATACGCATTGGCGGTAAATAAAAAGTTTTCAGAAAAATATGGAATTAATAAGATTTCTGATTTAAAGAAAATTGCAAATGATTCATATTTGATTGGTGGACATGAATTTATGGAAAGGGTTGATGGATTAAAGGGATTAATAGAAGCCTATAATCTAAATTTTAAGAAAGTAAATTCGATGGAACCTGGATTGATTATACCGACAATCTATTCGGATAAAGCAGAGGTGGGAGTTGTATATTCCACAGATGGGTTATTAGCAAAATATAATCTAGTTGTTTTAGAGGATGATTTAAAGTTTTTTCCACCATATGAAGCTGTAATAACTATCTCAAATAGTTTTAAAAATGAATATGAAGATATAGAAAGAGAGCTTTCTAAATTGAGTAATATGTTCACAAATAAGGATATGCAAAGATTAAATCTTAAAGTGACGGAGGGAGTGGAGAGCGAGTATAATGTTGCAAAGGATGCTTTGAAAGATAAAGGGTTGATAGAGTAGAGATTAAAAATCAAAAAGCAGAGAGAATTATAGATTCCTCTGCTTTTTGATTTAAAAAGTATTATTATTTCAGATTAAGAGTTTAAAAAAAGATTAAATTTTTCATACACAAAATTACACTCCTCTTGACAAAGATCTTCCATATTCATAAATGTATGAATCATATTATCTAAATTGAAATGTAAGACATCAACTTTTGCATCTTTTAATTTGCTAACATACTCAACTCCTTCATCTCTTAAAGGGCAGTATGAAGCTGTAAAAATAAGAGTAGGTGGAATATTTTCAGTAATTTCATTAAAAATAGGTGAAGCTTTTCTTCTATCTTCATCATGTGCAAAATAGTTATTAAAATACCATAATATTTTACCTGACTCTAAAAGATATCCTTTTCCATTTGAAACAATTGAAGGAAATGACATAGTGTAGTCGAGACTTGGGTATATCATAAACATCTTATCAATTACAACAGTGTCATCAAATTGTGCCAACATAGCAACAGAAGCTACAATCGCTCCGCCACCACTATCTCCACCAATTTTTAGACTTCTGATATAATTTATATTTCTAGAATCTAGGGTATTGTAAATATATTTGATTGAATTGTAGGCATCCACTAAACCACATGGATATGGATTTTCTGGTGAAAGCCTATATTCAACAGAGACGACAATATGATTTGTTTTAATTGCAAGTTTTCTACAAATTGGATCATATACAGTAACACTACCGGCCATGTGCCCACCACCATGGAAGTATATAAGAACAGGTAATTTTTCGCTGGGATTTGGATTATATATTCTAACAGGAACATTATAATCAGCGTTGCATATATAGTCATCAAAAATAGTAGCTATTTCTGGAATATTACTAATAAGCCCCTTTGTTAAATTAGCTAATCCTTCTCTAGCATTAACAGGAGTTGGCTTAAATCCTTTGGCAATGAGGTTTGGAACAGTAACATTATTAAAAGTATCTAACCAATTTACTAATTCTTTTTTTAGCATACTTTATCCTCCGATATTTTTTTAGAATTTTTCATGAAAAATGTTGTACCTATGAAGAAAGTTGCTTCTACGAAAACTATAAATATAAACGCCGAATTATCACCGAAATTATCTTTTAGGAATGCAAATGCTTGGATTATTATGATAGATATAAAATAACTTAAAGACCAGAAAATAGAGAATGTAACGGAAATTTTTCTCGGTGTTGTATCAGGTCTATTAAAAGCTAAGGTAACAAATGCAGCCATTGGTAGAAAAATAAAGAATCCTAAACTCATACCCATAAATTTAATAACAGATGTATTATATAGTAACAAAAATCCGATAGCACTTAATAGCTGTAGAAAAGCTGAAATTCTTACAAAATTAAGTTTATTTTCAATTTTTTTAGCTTGGATAGTTCCAACTATAGCTCCTATGACTCCAAAATATATAACATACTTTACATTTTCAGCTCTCATAAAAGTAAATGAAACTAAATAAAATCCTAATAATCCACAATATGAAAGAGAAAAAATCCAGTTGAAACTATCTTTTAGCCCATCTACAAAAGTAAAACTATGTGCAGCATTACTTTGAGCGACTGTATCTTGATCAATAGAAGAACTTAGATAATTCCATAAAAAAACAAGAACAAGTAAAGTAAAAGATATTATTTTTATTGAAAGAGGTGGATTGCTAGAAATACTACTTGCTAAAGTAAGTGTAATAGCTAAACCGACATTGAAAGCGACAGCATTAAGTCCATTTACTATAGTTAACTCCTCTTTTGAAAAAATTTTAGCAACGATAGGATTAATCGTAACCAAAACTAGTGCTCCCCCTAGCCCCAAAGTAAATCTCACTAAAAAAATTAAAGGGAATCCATTTACAAAAGGTAATAAAATTCCTAAAAATATTAACAGAGTTGAATAAGAAAAAACTTTTCTATTTCCTAATTTTGCAATAATTCCCGCAGCTGAAAGACTTCCAATAATCTTAGCTACATTGATGGCATTTGTCATAATGGCCATTTGTGAAGCTGTAAATCCCATTTTTGCAATAAGTATATCACCAGACTTCCAACTCATTGCAAATAGTGCATAGGTAAAAAATAAAACAAATTCAACTAAATATTTCTTTGATTTACTCATTAAAACACCTCCTTTAATTTTAAACTAATCCAGTTATATTATGTAAAACAATAATAAATAAAAGTGCAGCTATTGGAATAAGAACAGTCAGTATTCCAATATCTTTATATCCATCTTTGTGAGTTATTCCACACACCGCTAGTAAAGTGATAACAGCGCCACAATGTGGAAGAGAATCGAGTCCACCAGCAGCAATTAACATTGTTCTATGAATAACTTCAGGACTTAGACCCATTTCTAAAAATGGTTTGGCTAAAGCTTCTAGAGCAATACCAGTTCCTCCAGAAGAAGAACCTGTAACTCCAGCCATTAAACTCGTAGATATAGCAACTTTGTATAATCCTGGAATATTTAGAGCCAATACTTCCTCTTTTATAAGTTCAAAAGCTAAAGTAGCTTTAACTACTCCACCAAATCCAACTATAACAGCTGTATTAAAAATTGGACTTAGAGAACTTTCAGCACCTCTTTCTAACAATGAAAGTGGCGATTTTATTTGTTTTTTAAATAAGATTAAAGATAGAATAATAGCGAGCATAAGAGCTATTGTTACAGGCCAGTTTCCATCAAGCCCACCGTATTGCTTAAATTTATCTATAAAACTTTCACTTTTAAACAGTATATTTATAACAAGCCAGTTAACTATGAATATAACAATTATTGGAAGCGTAGAGATAAAAGGATGAGGGATAGAAGTTGAATCAAAATCTTGAACTTTATCATCATAGTTACCGTACCCTTCACCTTTGGCTTTAGCTTTTTTAGAACTAAATTCTAGCCAAAGAACTCCACAAACCAAAATGATTAGTGCTGCAATAGTACCTAGAATAGGTGCTGCATAAATATTTGTTGACAGATAATTTGTAGGCATTGAATTTAAGTACTGTGGTGATCCTGGTAAGGCAGTCATAGTGAAAGTAAATGCTCCTAATGCAATTGCAGCTGGCATAAGTTTTTTAGGGATATCGGCTTCTTGAAAAAGAGCGACAGCTAAAGGATATACGGCAAAAACAACGACAAAAAGAGAAACTCCACCATATGTAAGAAGAGAAGTTGCTAGTACAACAGCTAGAATAGCTCTATTTTTTCCTAATTTTTTAGAAATAAAGTGTGAGATAGACTTAGCAGCTCCACTATCTCCCATAATTTTACCGAAGATAGCACCACCCAGGAATATAGGAAAATAAGCTCCTATGTACGACGCTGTAACCTTCATAAATGGACCAGTTAAAGCATATAAAGCGGGTAAATCACCTGTGAAATAAGCTAGTCCCATAGATAAAAGTGGGGCTAAAATTAAAATAGAAATGCCTTTAAATGAGAAAAAAATTAAAATAACGATAGAAAAAACTAATGAGAATATACCTAACAATCAAATCACCTCATAAAATTAGTCTTATTGAGAATTGGTTCTTTTGAAAACTTACTTACAAACTTATATTACCTATCTTTATTCTAAAAGTCAACAGTTTTTTTGAAATAAATACAAATTTTAAAAAAATATTGACAATTTAATGTGTATGTGGTTTATATAAAAGTGAGAATCAATTCAAAAAAACTAAAAAAAGAGGTATTTTTATGGAATTTATTAGTGCTAAAGAAGTTGCTAAAAAGATAAAGAATAACTCAGTTGTAGCTACAGGAGGATTTGTAGGGATTGGTGTGGCAGAAGAGATTTTGACAGAAATAGAGAACTATTATTTAGAAAACAAACGACCAACTAATTTAACTTTAATTTATGCTGCTGGTCAAGGAGATGGAAAAGATAAAGGATTAAATCATCTAGCTCATGAAGGAATGGTAAGTAAAGTTATTGGAGGACATTGGGGATTAGCTCCCAAATTGGGAACTCTAGCTTTAGAAAATAAAATTCAAGGATATAATTTACCTCAAGGAGTGATTTCTCATATGTTTAGAGATATAGCTTCTGGTAAAAAGGGAACGATTTCAAAAATAGGCATCGGGACATTTGTTGATCCACAGTTACAAGGGGGAAAAGTTAATGAAGTAACTACAGAGGAGATAGTTAAAGATATTTCTATAGAAGGTGAAAGATATCTTTATTTTAAAGCACCTTCGAAGATAGATTTTGCAATTTTAAGAGGAACCTTGTCTGATGAGGATGGAAATATATCTTTGGAAAAAGAAGCGTTAACATTAGAAAGTTTAGCACTGGCTATGGCTACGAGAAATAGTGGTGGAAAAATAGCTGTACAAGTTGAAAAAAAAGTAAAAAATGGAAGTATTAACCCTAAATTGGTTGGAATACCGAGCATATTTGTGGATTATGTAGTTGTATGCTCTGATGCAAAATATCATCATCAAACTTTTGGAACAGAGTATGATGAAACTTTTGTAAACAGTAGTATTTTAGTAAATGATTTGAAGAAAAAATCAGCATTAGATGAAAGAAAGATAATTGCCAGAAGATGTGCAATGTTTTTGTCAAAAGATGATAAAATATTAAACTATGGAATAGGTATGCCTGAAGGAATTGCAGAGGTTTTAAAAGATGGAAATCAAGAACACTTATTTACTCCGACAGTCGAACCGGGTGCAATTGGTGGAACTCCAGTTGGAGGATTAAGTTTTGGAGCTAGTGTAACCCCACAAGCCATAATAGATCAACCGTATCAATTTGATTTTTATGATGGTGGAGGATTAGATGTAGCATTTTTAGGGTTAGCTCAATGTGATTCTAGTGGAGATATAAATGTTTCTAAATTTGGACCGAAAATAGCTGGTTGTGGAGGTTTTATAAACATTTCTCAGAATGCTAAAAAGGTGGTTTTTTGTGGAACATTTACTGCAGGGGGACTAGAAATAGAAATAAAAGATGATCAGATTAAAATAATAACTGAAGGGAAAAATAAGAAGTTTATAAAAAAGGTTGAGCAAATAACGTTTAGTTCAAAAACAGCTAATTTGAATAATCAACCAGTTTATTACGTTACAGAAAGGGCAGTTTTTAAATTGAGTAAAGATGGACTGGAACTGATAGAGATTGCTCCTGGAATTGATTTAGAAAAAGATGTTCTTAAAAATATGGAGTTTAAACCGATTATATCGCCTGAACTTAAATTAATGGATAAGAGAATATTTGAAGATGATTTTAAATTAAAGTTGTGAAAATAGGGAAGAAATTCCCTATTTTTAATTGAATTGTTTCTTTGAATGAAGTAGAATGTATAAGTGAATTAAGTTATATTGTTGAAGGAGAAGTAATGAGTACAAAGGAAAAAATTATCGAAGCAGCAATTGAATTATTTTATGAAATTCCATATGGGGAAGTTTCTTTACTTCAAATAAGCAAAAATGCTCAAGTTTCAAATGGGATAATATATAAATATTTTAGAAATAAAGAGGAGTTATTTCAGCATCTATTGGAAATAGTTTCTGAAAGAGTTGAAAAAAAATTGGAAAATATTTTGGATGGTACAAGAGAAGAAAAGTTAAAAAATTATATTCGTCTCAATGTTGAAATGACTCAAGAAGAAAAAAAGCTTATTAAAATATTTAGAGAAGGTCAATATAAGTTTATACAGTATGAGAAACGTATAAAGAGAGCATATTTAAAAAAGTTAGAGGAGATATTTGAGAGAAAATTAGATGAATTTGAAATAATTTATATATTGGGTTCTATTAGATTCATCAATATAAGTTATAATTCAAGAGGTATGAAATATGATATTGATTTTTTAGTAAAAATAATTTTTAATGGTTTTACAGAGAGCTATATTGAGAATTTAGATGAGATTTATAATGCGAATCTTTATAAAAGAATTATATTAAATTCAGATAATTTTAAGCATAAATTTTTAGAAAAAGGGGAAAAATTATTTGGATTGAATGAATATCATGATGTAAAAATAAAAGATATAACTGAAAAACTAGATTGTTCTATTGGGTTATTCTATAGTTTTTTTAATAGCAAAGACACATTTTTAGTTGAAATCATAGAGAAGTTAAAAAAAGAAATCTTATTTCTAATAAAAGATAACTATAATGAAGAGTTCAATACGAATCAATTATATGTCATGTATTTATATATATTTATAGAATTTTATAAAAGTGCAAGTTATAAGTATAAGTTACTTAGAGATGTTGAGTTCATAAATTTTGATGTCTATATAGATTATTTGGATAAAATTGAAAAATTACACATAGATATTTTGAAAAAAAACAATTTCTCAGTAAGTGAGAGTAGAATCATTGCAAATCTTATTTTAGGTGTTCAACATTATATTGGAATTGAAATATTTTTTACAAAAGAGATTAATGATATAGATGGATTGTTAAAAAATATGAGTTTATTATTTAAGAATGGGATAAAAAAGCTTGATTAGATTCAAGCTTTTTTATTTTTTTTGTAAAAAATATTGACTTTAAAAATTAAAAGTGGTATTAAGATATTGAGAATTGGTTCGTTATAGGAAAAAATAAAAAAATTAAATAGGAGGAAAATATGAGTAAAATATATATTATTGATGCAAAAAGAACGGCAATTGGTTCATTTTTAGGTAGTTTAAAGAATGTATCTCCAAGTGATTTAGGAGCAATAGTAGTAAAAGAACTATTAAAAGATAACAATCTATCAGGACATGAGTTGGATGAAGTTATTATAGGAAATATATTGTCAGCGGGACAAGGGCAGGGAATAGGTAGACAAGTTGCTATAAAGGGTGGTGTTCCATTTGAGGTCCCAGCATATTCATTAAATATGTTGTGTGGAAGTGGAATGAAATCTGTTATGGTCGGTTACTCGAATATAAAGAGTGGATTATCCGATTTAGTGATTTGTGGAGGAACAGAGGTTATGTCACAAGCACCATTTGTGAGTCCAAAGGAGGTAAGAGAAGGCTTTAAGATGGGAGAATTTAAATTTCAAGATAGTATGTTGGTTGATGCATTAACGGATGCTTTTGACAAAATTCATATGGGAGTAACTGCAGAGAATATAGCTGAAAAATACTCTATAACAAGAGAAGAACAGGACAAATTTGCAATAAAATCTCAAGAAAAAGCAATAAAAGCTATTGATGAAAAGAAATTTGAAAAAGAAATTGTACCAGTTGAGATTATAGATAGGAAACAAACTATAATTTTTGATACTGATGAATATCCAAATAGAAAAACATCACTAGAGAAGTTAGGCACATTAAAAACAGTATTTAAAAAAGATGGAACTGTAACAGCTGGAAATGCTTCGGGTATAAATGACGGTGCTAGTGCTATTCTTCTAGCGAGTGAAGAAGCTGTTAAAAAATATGATTTAAAACCATTAGTTGAAATAGTAGGTATTGGTCAAGGAGGAGTAGACCCTAAAATTATGGGAATGGGACCTGTTCCAGCTATAAAAGAAGCACTAAAAATGGCAAAATTAGACCTTAAAGATATGGATTTAATTGAATTGAATGAAGCTTTTGCAGCTCAAGCATTGGGAGTTATGTTTGAGTTAAAAAATGAATATGGAGTTACTGATGAATTTTTTGGTGAAAGATGCAATGTGAATGGTGGTGCAATTGCTTTAGGACATCCTGTTGGTGCAAGTGGGAATAGAATTATAACTACTTTAGTTCATGAAATGTTAAGGCGAAAAAGTAGATATGGTTTAGCAAGTCTTTGTATAGGTGGAGGAATGGGAACAGCTGAGGAATGGGAACAGCTGTAGTAGTTAAATCAATATAAAATATAAATAAAAAGGGAGATGAAATACATGAGATTAGATGGAAAAATAGCAGTAGTAACAGGTGGGGCAAGAGGGATAGGGGCTGTAATTTGTGAAAAATTAGCTGAAAAAGGAGCCACAGTTTTTTCATGTGATTTGGGTGTGGGCGAATTTACAGACCCAAAAATTAAAATGATAAATTTGAATGTAACAGATAGAATAGGAATAGCACAATTTGTTGAAGATGTAAAAAAACAATATGGAAAAATTGATATATTGGTAAATAATGCTGGAATAACAAAAGATTCATTGATTCAAAAAATGACAGAAGATGCGTGGGATGCTGTAATTGATGTTAATTTAAAAGGTGTATTTAATATGACTCAAGCTATTGTTCCTTTAATGTTTGAAAATAGAAGTGGAAGTATAATAAATTTATCTTCTGTAGTTGGAGTGTATGGAAATATTGGACAAACAAATTACGTAGCAACAAAATCTGGAGTTATTGGACTAACTAAAGCTTGGGCAAAAGAGTTTGCTAGAAAAGGTGATCAAATTAGAACAAATGCGATAGCACCAGGATTTATAAAAACTCCAATGACAAAGGATCTTCCTGAAAAAGTGATAAATACTATGATAGAAAAAACACCATTGAAAAAAATGGGTGAACCTGAAGATATAGCGAATGCAGTTTTATTTTTAGCAAGTGATTTATCTAAATTTGTAACTGGTCAAATTATAGGTGTAGATGGTGGGCTTGTAATCTAGTTTTGGTAACTACAAATTAAAAAGGGGGATTCAATTATGGAATTTTCAGAGTTAAAAGTAGGAATGAAAGACAGTGTAAGTAAAACAATAACAGAAACAGATATTATTTTATTTGCTGGAATAACAACTGATTTAAATCCTGCTCATATAAATGAGGAGTATGCAAAGACAACAATATTTAAGCGTCGTATAGCACATGGGATGTTAAGTGCTGGCTTGATATCGGCTGCTTTGGGGACAAAGTTACCTGGTGAGGGAAGTATATATATGGGGCAGGAGCTAAAGTTTTTAGCTCCTGTATATGCTGAGGATACAATAACAGCTATAGTAGAGGTAATAGAACTAATTCCGGAGAAAAGTAGAGTTATTTTGAAAACTATCTGTGTTAATCAAAATGGAGTGGAAGTAATTACTGGAAAAGCTACACTGATGAAAAAATAAAAAATTAGGAGGAAATAAATGGATTTTACATTAACTAAATCGCAAGAACTTTTTAAGCAAATGATAACAGCTTTTGCTGAAAATGAAGTTAAACCTCTTGCTGCTGAAATTGATGAGGAAGAGAGATTCCC
>NZ_CDRRQU010000003.1:0-91862 GCF_977044495.1 Cetobacterium sp.
TTTGCTTTCACAATATTGTTTAAAAAAATAAAAAAACAACTCTCTCTATTAGAAAATATAAATTCAAATATCACTTTGGAGAACTTAAAAGTTATAAAACCTACTAACTATTTTAAAGAGTTTGACAACATCCTATATTCATATGAAGATATGCTACTGAGACTGGATACACAAAATAAAAAACAAATCGAGTTTGTACAAAATTCATCTCATGAACTAAAAACTCCTCTTTTCATAATCGGTGGATATATTGATATGATTAAGCGTTGGGGGAAAAAAGACCCAGAAATATTTAATGAAGCTTTAACTTCTATTGAGGATGAAACAAAAAGTATGAACTTACTTATTGAAAAACTTTTATTTATTGCAAAAGAGTCTGAAATAAAGAGTGAACGAAATGAAGTTGAACTCTCTGAGGTCATTTTAGGATGTATCTCCAGCTTAAAACACCAGTATCCTGAATCTAGTATTAACTTTACTCCTGAGTATACAATCATTCAATCGGATGAGGGACTAATAAAATTGCTAATAAAAAATATTTTAGAAAATTCTATTAAATATGGAAAAAATGAGCCAATTGATATAACCATTGCAAACGATACTGAACAGAATCAAGCTATTTTAACCATTGAGGACCATGGACTTGGAATGTCTCCTAATGAACTACACCACATCTATGATCGATTCTTTAGAGCCAATAAATCTCGTAGTAAAGACATCCAAGGACACGGGCTTGGAATGTCTATCGTTAAAAGAATTGTAAGTCTTTTAAATTTGGATATAAAAATTTCTAGCGCTCCAAATGTAGGAACAACTGTTAAAATATTTTTTAATTTATAAAATTTCCACTATACTTTAAAAATTTCAAGGAGGCTTTACCGATGTTCAAAGATAAAAAACTTTTATCGATTTTAGGCTTAAGTTTTATCTCTTTCTTCAGTACAATTTGGATTCGAAAGGCAGATTTAATGGAATCCAGAAATTTTATTACTGCGAGAGAGATTGTTTTTAATAATAAATGGTTTGTCACGACTTTAAATGGACAATATCGATTTGAAAAACCTCCACTACCAACTTGGTTTACTGCGATTGTTATGAAAATTTCAAATAACTTTTCCGACGAATGGATACTTCGATTACCTGTAGC
The DNA here is from genome assembly GCF_977044495.1 of Cetobacterium sp. Taxonomy (NCBI): domain Bacteria; kingdom Fusobacteriati; phylum Fusobacteriota; class Fusobacteriia; order Fusobacteriales; family Fusobacteriaceae; genus Cetobacterium; species Cetobacterium sp. The sequence goes on from NZ_CDRRQU010000003.1 coordinate 1,148, forward strand.
TTTAGTTTCCATTTTATTAATCTTTTATATATATCGATTTGTTCAAGAGTTGTCCAAAAATAAAACTCTCCCTTTTTTGGTGTCTTTTGTTGCTCTAACTACATTTATGATAACAAAAGTTGGAGGAGAAAATGCTTGGGATGCGTATCCATATATCTTCATGTTTGGATCAATCACCTATCTTTTAAAAAGTATAAATTCTAAAAGTAACTGGAACCTCCTACTGGCAGCTGTACTTTTAGCTGCTTCTTTGCTGAGTAAGGGACCTGTGGCTATCTATGGAATGTTTCTCCCCTTTGTTATATCGTATATTTGGGTTTATAAATTAAAAAAAATAAAAGATAACAGTGGAAGAATTACCATCTACATCTTAATAGGATTGATTTTGGCATCTATTTGGCCTATTGCTATGATTTTAGAAAACAAAGAACTATTTTTTGCAGTTATGGATAAAGAGAAAGATACATGGACAAGTAAACATATTAAAAGTTTTTTCTTCTATCTTAACTATTTTTACTTTATGGGAGTCTGGATGTTTTTCGCCATTGCCACTTTTTTTAAGAAATGGTGTCTAAAAAGCAATGATGAAAACAAACTTTTTAAACTTGGAATTCTTTGGTCCATTTTAACTTTCTTGCTACTGTCATTTATAAAAATGAAAAAAGAAAGATATGGTTTCCCAATGTATATAGTATCCTCTATTCCAATCGGCATCATTTTAAACTACTATTTAAACAGTAATTGGAATATTTTAAAAAAATCAGATAAAGTCTTATTTTATATCCAAGCTATTTTTATAGCAATTCTGTCTATTGGAAGCATCGGAATTATCTTATGGAAAAAACCTACTCTTTACTACTTAGCTATTCCATTTATTATTTTACTAGTGTATCTTTTCAAAGATAAGCTAACTGATAAAGAAAATTTTAAAAAAAGAGTAATATATCTAAGTGGCTTTCTTTTGCTAATAGTTAACTGTAACTTAACATGGATTGTCGAAAATGAAATTCGTAATAAAAAATCTTCAAATATAACGCCTTTGGAAACTCTGCAAAAAAATAAAAAACTGTTTAATATCTATTCAAATGATTTTACTATTGAGGATGTCTGGAGTGTTGGACAAAATATACTCACTTTGGATAATACTACCAATCTCCCTGAAAAGTTCTATATTCTATCTAAAAATTCTAATTTTGCTTTAGAAAATAACTATAATATAGAATCTAAAGAAACTTATAGCAGATTTAAAGATGATGATGCTCTTATATATATCTATAAAGTTATCAACAATAGATAGTTAATTTTACTTTTAAATATAAAAAGAAAAAAGACTGTGTCTACTCAGTCTTTTCTCTTTTCACTTTATTATCCACACTTTATCTAAAATAGTTTATCTCAATTTATTTATGATGAATTTAACATTTTTTCCACTGACCTCTGCAAGTTCCTCTTCCTCAACCGGCACAGCTCTTAAAATATTATTTTCATAGTTAAAAATCTCTTGTGTTTTAGTTATTACAGAACTTTTTAAAGAAAATTGGTTGTTCTTAATCTCCTTATTTTTTAGACCTTTTGCATATATATTTATCGCTAATAATAATCCTGCTGTAATATACACAATTTTTTTACTCATTTTTGACCTGCCTCCATATATTTCATATAACGTAAATATACAGTTTTTCATATAAAATGTCAATGTCATTATATAAATAATGAATAATATAATCATTTATATAATAAATAATTACTATATTTTAAATTTATGTTTTGTTAAATGTCATTTAATTTGTTTTTTGAATTATATGTTTTATAAGTTCTTTTATATCAGAGAATACCACTGGGTATTCTACATTTGGTCTGGACAACATTATTGATATTGCTCCAACCTCTCTTGCACTCTCTATTTTTTCTCTCTCTCCACCTGTGCTTCCACCTTTTTTACTCACAATATATTTTATATCAAGTTGTCTCATCATTGCAATATTTAACTCTTTGGAAAACGGTCCTTGCATAGCTATAATATTTTTAGGTAAAATCCCTAAATCCTCAGCTTTTTTTACCATTTCCCATTTAGGAAGAATTCTAAAATATATGTTTGATTTATTTTTTATATTTTCAAACCGGTAAAGATTATTACTTCCCAATGTTACCAAGATATTTCCCTCTAAAGTTTCTAAATACTTTATCATAAAATCCAACTCTGAAAACTCTACAACTCCATCTTCAGATACTAAATTCTCTCTCTCAAATCTTACATACTCAATACCACTCAATTTTGAACATTCAATAGCATTTTTAGAGACCTCCTCCGCATATGGATGGGATAAATCTACAATTTGTTCAATATTATTTTCTTTTACAAAACTTCTCATGTTATTTAGATCTAATCTTTTACAAAATATCTTTATATCTTTCATCTCTTCCAGCAACTTTCCACCATACTCTGTTGCAGTTGTCACTACCAGCCTCTTTTTAAAAGGAAAGGACTCTATAAAATCCCTAGAGTCCTTTGTTCCACCTATAACCCAAATCATATATGATACCCTCTTGGAGTTATCATTCTATCATTAGAAACATATGTTTTTGAGTTCCCTATTATAACAACTGTAAACATATCTATTTCATAATTTAAAAAGTCTTGTAAATTCGTTAAAGTATAGTTTTCGTCCTCTCTTCCAACGTGCCTCAACAACGCAACTGGAGTTTCTGGTGCTTTATGTTTTAACATTAGTTCTCTAGCTTCAACTATTTGAGTTGTTCTCCCTTTACTTTTCGGATTATAAAGAGATATTATAAAATCTCCCTCTGCAGCTTTATCAATTCTTTTTGTTATTACATCCCAATCGGTTAATAAATCACTCAAACTTATTGTCGCATGATCATGCATCAAAGGAGCTCCCACAACTGCCGCTCCAGCCACTGATGATGTCACACCAGGAATAACCTCAACTTCGTATCCCTCTTTTTGAGCTATCTCTATCATTATTCCAGCCATTCCATAAATCCCAGCGTCTCCACTACTAATCAATGCCACATCTTTTCCAGACTTAGCAATTTCCAACACTTGCTCACATCTAGCAACCTCTTTTTTCATCCCAGACACATAAAATTCTTTTTCGGCAAACTCATCTTTTACTAAGTCTACATAAGTTATATATCCTGCTATTACATCCACATTTTTTAAAATTCTATAAGCTCTGACCGTAATATCGTCCATATTCCCTGGACCTATTCCTACAACATATATTTTACCTTTTTTCATAAACAGATCTCTCCTCATAGATAGAAATTGTTATTCCATCCTTTTTTGCTTTTATTTCTATAAATTTTCCATTTTTACTTGATGTTAAATATGCACATGGTTCCGAGACAGCTCTTACACCTATCTCTTTTTTAACAAAATCTGATCCTTGAAACATATTTTCCACTGTTAATATCTCTTCTCTACTAACAATCTTTAACTCTTTTCCCAATTTTCTGACAGTTTCAACAATTCCTTTTTCATCAGCTTTCAAATCCACCGTTGCAAAATGTTTTATACTTTTAACCGAAAGATTATATTTTTTTAATGTCTCCATTAAAAATTCATAAACTTTCTCCTCTTCAATTCCTCTTCTCGATCCTATACCTATAACTAAATTCTCAGGATATAGATGTATGGTTTCTATGTTTTCTTTATTTGAAACAATCATAACTCCTTCTGGATTTTCATCACATATATTCTTAGGAAGGCTCAACTCAACATTTTTCCCGTCCACTATCAAAGATGTAACTTTTTTAGCCTTTTCTAAAGATTCCAATCTACAATTTAATTTTTGAGATAAAGTGTCCACTGCTATTTTTCCTGTTACATCTGAACTAGTTGTTATAATTGGAACCAGTCCAAATATCTCATGAAGCTTTTGAGCCAAATCGTTTGCTCCACCTAAATGTCCAGAAAGAAGAGATATTACAAAATTCATTCCTTCATCTATTACAACTACTGCTGGATCCGTATCTTTAGATTTTATTAAAGAAGCAATTTTCCGAATAACAATTCCAGTTGCCATTATAAAAATATGTCCATCATATTCATTAAAAACACTATTTAATTTATCAGTAAAATTTTCTATCTGAATACTGTCAGCTATTTTAAATTTTGAAAGGGTAAAAACATCAACTCCTTTAATTTTATTCCCAATCTCTATTCCATTTAGCCCTGCTCCCCTTGTTACAGTCCATACTGCCAGCTTCACTATTTCTCAATTCCTTTTTCTGAATTCATGTGTAAAATATTTATCATATAGTAAAGATTTCTCATATTTATCCCCTAAAAAATCTCCTACTAAAATTTGAGCTGTTTTAGTTATATTGTCTTTTTTAACTTTTTCTTCAATTGTTTCTAATGTTCCTAAAACAATTTTCTGATCTTCCCAAGTAGCTCTTTGAACAACCGCTATCGGGGTAGTCATTGGATAATGGGTTGCCAACCTCTTTACAACATCACCTATCATATGTACCGATAAGAAAATTGCCATTGAAGCTCTGTGTGACGCTAACGACTCTAAACTTTCTTTTTCTGGAACTGGAGTTCTCCCTTCTAATCTTGTACAAATTACTGTTTGAGATATACTAGGTAGAGTAAATTCTTTTTTTACTGCAGCTGCTGAAGCTAAAAATGAACTCACTCCCGGAATTACCTCATATTCTATTCCATGCTCATCTAGCATATCCATCTGTTCTCTATGAGCCCCGAATATTGCAGGGTCTCCCGTATGTACTCTAACAACTTTTTTTCCCTCTTTTACAGCTTTTACAGTTACATCTATAACCTCTTCTAAAGTCATTGAGGCTGAGTTATAAATCATTGCCCCATCTTTATGACATTCTATAACTTGTCTTGGAACTAAAGAGCCCGCATAAATTATCACATCCGCTTCCTTGACCAATCTTTGACCTTTAACTGTAATCAATTCTGGGTCTCCCGGTCCTGCTCCTATGAAATAAACTTTTTCCATTGATTGATACCACCTTTTTTTAGTATTAACGTTGTAAAGTAAGGAATCTCTTCCTCGTTCATCTTTGTTAAATCAAAATTTATCTCCTGCGTCTCTTTACCACAGTTTGAAACCATTATTACATTTTCTAAATTTCCTGTAATTTCCAACCCTTCCCTAAGTTTATCAAAATTTCTAGATACCTTCATAAATACAATATTATCCGCCGAATTTATTTCACCAACAATATCTGTTTCCCCATTTAATGATACCACTTTTAAAGATTCCTCTCCTATAACCAGTGGTAAATTAAATCTCGAAGACATATCCGAAAAAGATGATATTCCAGGGATTGTCTCCACTGGTATCATACCGTCTAAATATTCAAGAATATAAACATATGTGCTATACGTCATTGGATCGCCAATTGTTAAAAATCCAACTTTCTTCCCATCCCTTAAATGTTCAAGTATCATATCAGCATTTCTTTTTCTAAACTCTTTTCTGGCTTCTACACTTTTTAACATTGGAAACTCAACAAACAAAGTTTCTGCTCCATCTTTTAAGTATTCTCTGGCTATTTCGTATGCCGTACTTCCCTCAGACCTTTTAGCCTCCGGTAAAACTACCACATCCAGCTCTTTAAAAGCTCTTATAGCCTTTAGCGTTAACATTTCAGGATCTCCCACTCCCACTCCTATTCCATAAAACTTTGCTGTCGACATTACTTCGTTTCCTCCTTATCCGCTGCTATTATATATATTGGATTTTCTCCATACATCATTGTATATGGTCCTACATTCTTGCCTCTAGATACAATAACATTTACAACTTCTATATTTTTAAAATTTAACTCTTTTAAAAGTTTTGTAGCATCCGCTAAAGTCTCTAAAGTTATTGCATTTATAACCACTCTAGAGCCCTTTTTTGAGTATTTAATAAAATGTTCAAGTATAGTTCTCATTGAACCTGTTGACCCACCGATAAACATTCTATCATACTTTATAGTTGGTATTGCTTCTGGAGCTCTACCAACAACCACTTCTATATTATCTAATCGAAACCTATTTATATTTTCTTTTAAAGTTTCAATACCTTTTTCTTCTTTTTCAATGGCAAAAACTTTACCATTCCTTAAATATGTCGCTGCCTCTATTCCTATAGTTCCAGTTCCAGCCCCCACATCTATTAAAACAGAATCATCTTGCAATTGTAATTTTGCTATAGAAATTGCCCTAATCTCTTGTTTTGTCATAGGTAGCTCTTTTTGAACAAACTCTTTATCATAAATATGTCCCATCTCTCAAACCTTTCTTATAATTGTTACATTCATTCCATATTTTTTATTGTATTTTGTGTAATCTTTAACTAAAAATCTTGTAATAGCTTCATCTTTGTAGGAAAGTCTCTCTCCTACAATAATTTCAGCATCTATAACTCCATTTTTCACAAGTGTTTTGCTTATTTCTATTGGATTATTTTCTTCGTCGGTCAATAACACTACTCCACTTTTACTATTTTTAAATATCTCTATATAGTCATTTTTTCTCCCATGAACACTGCAAAGTTGATAGTGTTCCCAAGTCAATTCTATTTTAGAAAATAGATATTGGAAAGAGGATATTCCCGGAATAACATTAAACTTTTGTTCAGGAAAACTCTTTTTTAAATACGTAAGTAAACTATAGTAACCTGTATCCCCAGAAACTATAAATACCATATTTCTATCTAAATTTTCTAAAACGAATCCCTTCATCTCCTCCAATTTTTTCATGACGTAGGTATGTTGGTCAGTTAAAAGAGAGCTAATCTCTTCCAATTGTCTCCCACCACCTATTACTATCTCTGAATTTTTTATTCTGTCTATCCCTGCCTTTGTCATATAATCAAGATTTCCCGGTCCAAGTCCAACTACTGATATCTCTTTACTCAATTTTTATCTCCTCTAACATACTGTAAAATCTATCACTATATCCTAAAATGTCTCCTCTGTAATTAAAAAGAATTGACTGAAACTCTATATTATCTCTTGAAAACTCAGTTGATTTCTTTGCTACTTTATTAGCAATTAAACTAAATAAACTCTCTTTTTTAGATATATACTCCGTGGCTTCTTCGGCTGTATTTGCCTCTAAGACTTTTAAAATATTTTCTCTAGGTTCATCTATCAAGATAGCATTTGCTGCAATTATTTCCAATCGAGCATCAGCTACTCGACTATGAGTATTAAAAATTCCACCTGCCACTTTAATAGCTTTCCCTATGTGTCCAATCAATAGTATTTTTTTAAATCCTAACTTCACTGCACTTTCAATCATAAAACCAATATAGTTACTCGTCACAACCATCTGTTCAATATCTATATTATTATCTACACAAAATTGCTTCCCGTGATTTCCAAAAGCGAATACAACCCATTCTCGAGGGCTATTTTCTTTCAAAACTTTTAACTCAGCAAACATAGATTTAGTAAGTGCATCTTCACTCATAGGCTTAACTATTCCAGTAGATCCTAAAATAGAAATTCCTCCCGTTATTCCCAGTTTTCCATTAAAAGTTTTCAAGGCTCTTTCCCTACCTTTTGGAACATAAATAGTTACTACTACTTTTAGTCCAGACTCTTTAAGTAGTGGATTTAGAACCTTTACTATCATCTCCTGTGGACCTGGATTTATTGCTGATTTTCCCGGTAGAACTTTAAGACCTTTTTTAGTCACTAATCCAACTCCTCTCCCACCTACTATGAGTAGATTATCAAACCTATGGGCTCTTTCTATATCCGGTAATCTCTCCACAACTCTTACCTTAGCACATACCTCTATGCCATTTGTAACATCTGGGTCATCTCCTGCATCTTTCAATACAACGCCTCTTGCCCAGTTATTTCCTCTTTTTTTCGAATGAACTGGAATATTCAACTTTATTCCATTTAGTGTTGTTATTTCGACACTTTCACCTATCTTTTTTTCCATCAAAAGATTTAATGCAACAAAAGCTGCCACACAAGCACACGTACCAGTTGTATATCCTGTTCTTAGTTCTTTCTCCATCAGAATCCTTCTCTCTTATGCAACTGATATAGAATTCCGTGAAGTATTGAAACAGCTACAGGACTTCCTCCTTTTCTACCTCTAACAATGATGTATGGTATTCCACTTCCCGGTAGAATCTCTTTTGATTCAGCTGCTCCCACAAATCCCACAGGAACACCGACTATTAATGCTGGCTTTTGAACTTTTCCAGAATCTATAAGTTCTTTTAATCTAAATAGTGCTGTCGGTGCATTTCCAATCAGATATATATCCGTATTTGGGTCTTTTGCCGCGTGTTCTATTCCAACTATCGATCTAGTTACCCCTCTTTCCTTAGCTTCCTTTGCTACGTCTTTATCTGAAACTAAAGAATATGCAGAATATCCATATTTATCCAAAGTAATTTTACTTAAACCATTGGCTATCATATTGGTATCACAATATATTTTTCCACCTTTTTTTAAGGCCTCCAGACATGATTCAACTGCATCTTCTGAAATCTCCAATAAATCTGCATATTCAAAATCAGCTGTTGTATGTATAACTCTTTTTACTATCGGTAAATGAACAGAGGAAAATTGTTTTGCTTTTTCTCCCAGCTCTTCCTCTATTATTTCAAAACTTCTTATCTCTATGTCTTGTGGTCTTTTTATATACGCCATCTTTTTGCTCCTTCTAACATCTGCTTTAATATATCCAAATTTTTAAAAAAATGTAAGTGCGGGTATCCCGCTATAAGATTTTTATTTTTATAGCCACATAGCCACTCTCTACCATCAAATTTTGTTAATTTAAAAACCCTTTCATCATAACCCGTCTTATCTATACTGGAATAGTGAAACTCATGAGCTTTTCCGCTCAGCGCACCAAAACTTATATCCACATATCCAAATCTACTAATAAAAAGCTTCCCTGTCATTTTTACACTACAATCTATTAATTGTGCCATAGAATAACTTTTTTCATCCAATGTTTTTATTCCTTGACTAAGATACATAAATCCTCCACATTCTCCATAAATATGTCCTCCAGACCTATGAAACTCTCTTAAAGAATCTAAAAACTCTCTATTGCTTGACAGTTCTTCCAAATAATTTTCTGGATATCCTCCACCGAAATACAATAAATCAACCTCAGGTATTTGCTTATCTTTTATAGGAGAAAACTCTATAAGCTCTATACCCATTCTCTGTAAAAGTTCCAAATTATCCTCATAGTAAAATGAGAAAGCTTTATCTTTAGCTACTCCTACTTTTAACCCTAGATATAAATTTTCAATATTTTTAAAAATATCTACATTTTTTTCTGACTTTTTCAATCTAGCTATATCCTCTATTTTTTTTAAATCAATAGTCTTTTTAATCTCTTCTTTTAAAATCTCTTTTTTATCCTTTAAATCTTCAACTTCATCCGCTTGAAGTAATCCTAAATGTCTACTGCTGATTCCTAAGTTCTCATCTTTCCTCAGGTAGCCTAAACATGGTATTCCTGCATAGTTTTCTATGGCGTCTTTTAACATTTCGTAGAGTTTTTCACTATTTACTTTGTTTATTATAACCCCAGCTATATTAACTCTTGGATCTAAATTTTTATAGCCTAAAACCTCTGCTGCAATACTTGTACTTTTTCCTGCTGCATCCACTACTAAAATAACCGGCAAATTTAAAACTCTCGATAGATGGGCAGTGCTATAGTTATCTAGAGAATTTCCTAATCCATCATAAAGCCCCATAACCCCTTCAACAATAGATATTTTTTTACTATGTTTTTCAAAACTATACTTCACACCATCTTCACCCATTAGAAATAAGTCTAAGTTATAACTTTTATTTCCCGTTATAAATTTGTGAAAACTAGGATCTATATAGTCCGGTCCTACTTTAAAGGGTGCCACATCTTCAAAAACTGCCATAAGTCCCATAGATATTGTAGTTTTTCCTATACCACTTTTTGTTCCTGCTAAAACAAAACCTTTCATTATCTCAGCACTCTCCTTAAAGCCTCCAATACTCGCTCATTCTTTTTTCTATCTTTTATTGCTAATCTTATATAACTTTCATCTAAAAACATAAAGTTCGAGGCATCTCTTACTAATATGCCATTCTCTATCATTTTTTTTCTAAAACTTTTAGCGTTATCATTTAATAATTTCACCAGTACAAAATTAGTTTCTGTTGGAGTTACCTCTATATTCTCAAATTTGCGTAGCTCCTCATAAAACCATATTTTTTCTTTCTTTATCCAATTTTCAGTTTCATGTATATATGAAGTATCTAAAAGCATAGTTTTCCCAGCTATTTCTGCTATTCCATTCACACTCCACGGCTCTCTAATATTTTTTATTCTATTCAAAATTATTTTGTCATATGTTAATCCATAGCCCAATCTAACTCCCGGAAGTGCAAAAAACTTAGTCAATGCCCTTAAAATGAATATATTTTTATTTTTTAATGAAAACGCTGTTTTATCTTTCCATCTCTCGATAAATTCAATAAAAGCCTCATCTATAAATAGTTTTTTATTTTTTTTCTCTAAAAAATCAGCAATTTTTTTTATTTTTTCAAGGTCTTGAAACTTCCCAGTTGGATTATTTGGATTACATATAACCACAACATCCTCATCTGTTATAAACTCCAGTAGCTTATCTTCATTTAAAGAAAAATCTTTGTTCAACGGAAAGAAAGTTACATCTTTTCCTCCAGCTCTAGCAGCTCTTTCATACTCTGCAAAAGTTGGTGCGACTATCAAAATTTTCTTGCATTCTATTGCCTTCATATACAAAAATAAAACTTCTGTGGCACCATTTCCCACTACCACATTTTCTATAGAGCAGTTATTATAGTTAGCAATCGCCACTCTTAGCTCCGTATAATCTATATCTGGATATTTTTCCAAAGATTCAAAATTTTCTATAACTGCCTTTCTAAAACTATTTGGAACACCCAAAGGGTTTATATTAGAACTATAATCCAAGACATCTATCCCACTATCTCTTTTCAATTTATATATATTTCCACCATGTAAATCCATATTATTTCACTTCCCGTATCTTATAGTAGTTGAGTAAATATTGTAAATAGAATCATACCTACAAAAGATGTCATAAACATTATTCTATAACATTTTTTAATATCGTCACATTGAAACTCTTTTAATTTATCTCCTATTGTAGGCTTTTCAAAATATTTTCCAAAATATTTTGTTTTACCACCAAATTGAACTCCTATGGCTCCTGCAAAAACTGCTTCCGAATGACCAGAGTTTGGACTCGAATGATTTTTTCTGTCTCTAAAAAACACCTTTAACGGTCTTTTTATCCCCATTCCCAATATAAAAGTCGCAATTGGAATTATTAACAAACCAGATAATCTTGCTGGAATAAAATTAAAAAAATCATCCACCTTTGCTGAAACCATCCCAAAGTCTATATATCTATCATTTTTATATCCAACCATTGAATCGAGGGTATTCACTGCCTTATATCCCATTGCCAATGGCAATGCCAATGAAATTCCTCCAATTGTCATTAAACTTCCTAAAAACGCATAAAACATAGGAGCTATCACCCCATCAACACTATTTTCAGCTATTGTTTCCATTGTACTTCTCACAACTTGTATCTCATCCATTTCACCCGTATCCCTACTAACTAGATATGAGAGCTCTTTTTGAGCCTTTTTTAAATCTCCGCTTTTTAGAATTTTATATACTTTAATCCCTTCTGCCCCTAAACTCTTTGTTGCTAGAGTTGTATACAAAAAGAAAATTTCTAAAAACTGGGATGCCTTAGCTATATGGTATGAAAGTATTCCTGTTGTAAGTATAACTGTAAAAGTTAATAACCCGCCATAAACTCTTTTATTTTTCAATGAGTAGATTCTATTTTCAATAAAAGTTATATATTTTCCAATAAACCTAACTGGGTGTGGAAACCAATAGGGATCACTTAAAACTAAATCAAGTAGATACGCTATCCAAATCTTTAAAATGAAGTTCATTAGTTCTCCTCCAAAATCTTATAAATAGCTTTCATATCTATATTTTCTCTAAATATTCTTTCTAATTTATCCAACTCTTGGAGTCTATATTCATCAAAAGTTATTGCACTGTTTCTCTTTTCCAACCCTTTTTTCTTTCTTATATTATTTAAAATAAAATCGGTAAACTCTCTATTATCAAAAATACCATGCAGATATGTTCCAAAAATATTATCTTTTACTGTTGCTATTAATCTATTATCTGAGGTTATTGATTTTTCTTTCCCAGTCGTTACTCCCTGATGAATTTCATATCCCTTAACTTCAATATTTCCCAACCCCTTTAATAGCCCCATCTCTCCTTTTAATAATCCTGTATACTGCGTCGTCACTTTTTCTTTTTCCATTGTAGTTTCTATATCTAAAAGTCCCAATCCCGGTAGTTCTTTTATATCTCCCTCCACTCCATAGGGATCCAATACTTTTTCTCCTAAAATTTGAAATCCGCCACATATACCAATAATAGGAGTTCCCTTTCGAGAAATTTTTATAATCTCTTGTGCAATTCCTTTTTCTTTTATATCTTTTAAATCATCTATTGTATTTTTAGATCCAGGTATGACTATCAAGTCCTCATCTCCCAACTCATGAAATGACGTCACATAATTAACATCTACATCCTTATTTGCTAGTAAAGCATCAATATCTGTAAAGTTAGATATATGTTTAAGTTTTATAACTGAAACTTTTATATCTCCTTTTTTTGATTTAATCCTACTAAACTTTTCTGTTACTCCATCCTCGTCCTCTATGTCTAGCTCAAAGTATGGCATGACTCCTAAAATTGGAACCCCTGTCAGTTCCTCTATCTTTTCCAGTCCCGGCTTTAATATATCAACATTTCCTCTAAACTTGTTTATGATTACACCTTTTACTCTAGCTTTTTCCTCTGGTTCCATCAAAGATATAGTTCCGTATATCGACGCAAAGACGCCCCCTCTATCTATATCTGCAACTAAAATAACAGGAGCATTCACCATTTCAGCTAAACCCATATTCACTATATCATCCTGTTTTATATTTAACTCTACCGGGCTTCCAGCTCCTTCTATAACACATATTTGATTCTTAATCTTAATTGTATTATAGGCTTCAATTATATCTTTTTTTAATATCGATTTGTAATTTCCGTACTCAAGGCCTCCCATATTGCCGATAGATTTTCCATTGACAATAACTTGAATTCTCCTATCACCTGTAGGCTTTAATAAAATTGGATTCATAGTATAATGAGCTTCTTTTTCACACGCCATTGCTTGAAGTGCCTGTGCACGCCCCATCTCGTGTCCTTCTTTTGTTATATACGAATTCAATGCCATATTTTGAGATTTAAAAGGTGAAACAGTATATCCATCTTTAAAAAATGCTCTACATAACCCTGTAACTGTTATACTCTTCCCTGCACCTGAAGATGTCCCAACAACCATTATGTTCTTATGTTTCATTATATCATTTCTCCTAACTTATGAAGTTTATCGGAAATATAAAAATTGCGAAAATGAATAGAATATTGCTAATTAGAATTGAAATTGACAGTTCTAAATACAAATCTGTTCACCGCAGATTTTATATTTTCTTTTATATTCATGGCAGATATCCTGACTCAGATTCATCCTACTCTTAGGCCTTCCCATAAAAACTACAGTGGCTTAGTCTAATTTCGTCCTCCTTACAGTGGCGGGACCGTGCGAGATTTTCACTCAACTTTCCTTTTAATCAAATTATTGAACCATAAACAATATACATATTTATCATAATTATACATAATGATTATGTACAAGTCAATCTTTTTTAACGGTTTATGTTTAAAAACTAAACTATAATCGCTTAATATTTTATATAAATAAATCTATAGAAATAAATTTTAATAATAAAAAAGAAACTTTAATTTTTATTTGTAGATTAAATGTAACATATTAATTTTTTATAAGGGAGTGGTTAAGTATGAACGATGTTAAAACAAGTAAACAACCTCTTATCGTAGAGGATAGGATTATCAATGTACCTCCGTTGTTTGCAGAACTTTTCGCTTTAAATCCTAAAAATTTTAAAAAATGGCTAGTTGGAGCAAAAAATTCAAGCAAATCTTACGAAGATCTCAAGGTAAAAGATATCTTAAATACAAAAGTTAATGCTACTGTAGATGACGAAGCATTTCTTTTAGACATAACATTTGGGAATACGACACATAAACTATATCTAAAAAAACCTCAAGCTAATAAAGGATTAGATTTTATACTTACAGAAGGCGATAAATTCAAAATAGAAACTAATTTACACCTTACTGCAATAGGTGATAATAAATGTAATATTCACCTTGAAACAACACTGTTGGAAAGTAAGTATCGTTTTCACCCAATAGTGTCATTCGAATTGAAACACTTCTTCAAAAAAAGTTTAACAAACTTTATTGAGGAGTGTGAAAAAAGCTACAGCACTTTTGAAAGTGAGGAAAAAACTATAGAAGCCGAAGTTCTGAGTTTCTATCAAAACAATATAACTGCTTTTAATTCCTTGATTGAGCCACTAAAAAATGATTTAGGAGAAGATTCCTATTTGGAAATCCAAAAAAAATTAAAAACTTTGGGTATGGATACATCTGATAAAGTTACTAAAATTTTTACAAACTTAGCAGGAGTTATTCCCTCAGAAGATTTATCATTGATCAACGATAGAATTATTCAGTTTATCAAAGAGCATATATTTGTTTTAAAAGGTATTACTAAAAAAAGTAATTCAGAAAATTTAAAAGATATTAGCACTATCACCAAATTACAACTAGACAATATAAACTTTATCGTACCGCAAATATTAAAAGATATAGATTCTAGCAAAATTGTCGAAATTGAAAATCAATTGAGTGATTTATTAGCTACTATTGTTAAAGATATTGAAGATATTATAGATGAGATTAAGAATAAAGTTCCACCACAACATTTTAAAGATTTGGAACTTGGATTTATAAATATTCTTAAAACTGATTTAGATTCTGCTCAATCATTACTTGATAAAATAACTTCTGGAAATGCGACTCTTACAGCTAAAGAAGCTAAAATTTTAAGCTACTTGAAGGAATCTGTTGCTAAAGTGGAAACTACTGCGAATAATCGAGATAATCAAGCCTATGTTTCTGTTTTAAATATGATTGAAAAATCTTTAGACCAAGTTGAACAAGATATGAAAAATATTAGTTCAAATATAACTGCTGATAAAATTGAGTCTACAAAAACTTTAATAAAGTCAACAACTGACACTTCATATAAGGCTTTAACAAGCTTCTTATCCACTATGACTCCTGAAAATTTGGAAAGTAATAAGGCAAATGTTGATAAAAAAATAGATGAAATTTTAGATAGATACGTTAAAGCTATTAAAATAATTTCTCCTTCAATACCAGATGAAAAATTATCTAGCATGAAAGAAAAAGTAAAAGAGTTACTGACAAAGGAGTATGACTCGTTTTGTATATCAACTAAGAAATAAAATTTATAAAAAAATGTAGCTCCTAACAGGGCTACATTTTTTCATTAAAACCTTTTTTACTCCTAGTCCTTTCTGAGCTTTCCTTTCATCTCATAAAACACTACAGCTCTTCTAACAAAGTTAGCGTTCACTATCGCACCGTATTCGTTTTCAAGTTCGTCAGCCATAGCTAAGAGTTCCTCTTTGGATAGTCTATTAGCTCTTAGAGCACTATAAACTTCCAATATTTTTTCATCCAAAACACTTTGTAATACGATATTACCCGACAATTTTCTACTTGTAGTTTTTGAATTCATTTCTATCCCCTTCAACTGGAGTTCTTCTTAATAAGGCTGACTATAGTAAGGTTTATTGTATTGTGGTTGATTATACTGTGGCTGATTGTTATAGTATGGTTGATTATATTGTGGCTGGTTGTATTGCGGCTGATTATTGTAATATGGTTGTTGGTTAGTATCTTTTATAGCTTGTGTTTGATCCTGAACTGAACCAACTAAAGCTCCAGCTGCTGCTCCTATTCCTGCCCCTAAAAGAGTAGCTCCTGTATCTCCACCTATTGCTTGCCCTAAAAGTGCTCCTGCACCTGCTCCAACTGTTGTTGATCCAATTGTATTCGATCCAACATTTGAGCAACCTGATAAAATCATTACTGATAAAACTGATAATATTAAATATTTTTTCATATAAACTCCTCTCCTAATAGTTCTTTGATGTTTTTAATATTTTTTAATTATTTAAGTCCCTATTTAATAGCTTTCATATTCATTGCTATTCTTCCACAATGACAGTTCTATTTATCATAAACTTTATAAGGGAGAATAAAAAGAATGGAGAGGCTAAGCCAAAAGTTATTATGACTAAAATTGTCCATCCCAGTAAAAATAACAAACTATCTGCAAATCCTACATCACATCTTAATCTTCTTGCCATTTTTCTTCACCTCTTTTTATTTATTATCTTATTCTATAATAATATATTTTTTCTTTTAAATTTACAAGATTTTTCTAAATATCCGTATGATATTATAGACATTAAATAATTAATATTGTATAATAAAGAGATAAAATAAAAGAGAAGTAAGGAGCTATCATAATGACAAAAGAACTATTTAAAGGAAGTGTAGTTTTAAATCCTGTTCCTGCTGTAATTATAACATCTAGAAATAAAGATGGAGTAAATAATGCATTTACTGTTGCATGGACTGGTACTATTTGTACTAATCCTCCCATGCTTTCTATCTCTATTAGACCTGAGAGATTATCGTACGAATACATCAAAGAAACAATGGAATTCACAGTCAACCTACCTAACACTTTCCAAGTGAGAGAAACTGATTACTGTGGAGTTATCTCTGGAAGAGAGGTCGATAAAATCAAACATCTTGGATTGACAGCTAAGCCCGGAGAATATGTTAATTCACCATATTTAGAGGAGTTTCCTATAAACATTGAATGTAAGGTTAAACAAATTATACCTCTTGGAACTCACGATTTATTTTTAGCTGAAGTGGTTGGTTCTCATATCAATAAAAATATTATTGATGAAAAGGGTAAGATTCATTTTGAATGGGCAAATTTAATTAACTACTGTCATGGTGAGTATTTTCCAATGTCTAAAAAACCTATCGGTCAGTTTGGTTTCTCTGTTGCTAAAAATCCCCTGTTAATAGAAAAATATAAACATATAAAGTCTTATACAGAATACAAAGATGAAAAAAACAAGAAAAAACCTAGAAAAAAAATTAAGGGAAAAATTAAAAAGAAAAAATAAAATACAATATAAAAGAGCAGATGGGCAGCTTATAACCCATCTGCTCTTTAATTTACAAAAGGAGTGTCGTATGTTTCAAAAGTTTAAATTCGAAAAAAGTTTTATTAAAATGTTAATGGCTCTAGCCATTCCCATCATTTTACAAAGTTTAATCACAGCATCATTAAATCTTCTTGATAACATTATGGTTGGAAAACTTGGAGAAAGCGAAATTGCTGCAGTTGGCTTATCCAACCAGTTTTATATGATTTTTTTCTACTCGGTAGCTGGTATCGGAATGGGAGCTTCTATTTTTATGTCCCAACTTTGGGGTAAAAAAGATGTAAAAAAAATCCATGAATTTTTGGATTTATCTCTTATAATCTCCCTTGGAGTCTCTATTCTATTTGCTGCAGTAGCATTTATTTTTCCGGCAAATATAATCCATATTTTTTTAAATGACCCAGTTGTTACTTCCTTAGGGATTAGTTACTTAAGAATTGTTGCTGTAAGCTATATTCTATCATCTATAACTCTAGCTTATTCAATGGCCTTACGAAGTACAGCACAAACTAAATTACCTATGTATGGAAGTATTGTTGGAATTGCTTTTAATGGTCTTTTAAATTATATTTTTATATTTGGTAAATTGAGAGCTCCTAAAATGGGAGTAGCTGGTGCTGCTTTAGGAACAACTATTTCTAGAGCTATGGAGCTTAGTTTTATTTTATTTATGATTTATAACTACAACAATGTTATTGCCACAAAATTTCATAGTTTAAAAGAACTATCTATAAAAAAATTAAATGAGTTCTTTAGAATCGCCTCTCCAGTTATTTTTAATGACATCATGTGGATTTTAGGAATTTCAACCTATTCCATTGCTTATGCTAAGCTCGGTGTTAATGCTACTGCAACCATGCAAATTGCAATTACTGTCAATAATATGTTTAATATATTTGGTATTGGTATTGGAGCTGCTTCAGCTATAATCATTGGAAATAAAATTGGTGCTGGTTTAAGAGAGGAAGCTCACTTTCTTTCTATAAAAATCTCTCAATTTGGAGTTTTCTTGGGAGTAGTTATCGGTATCATCTTCTACCTTATTTCACCTATTTTTGCAGGAATATTTAAAATAACTCCCGAAACTGCTAAAAATGTAATTGCCGTTTTAAAAATAATGGCACTCTTTATTCCTGCAAGATTTTATGCTATTATACAGGTAATAGGTACTTTAAGAGGTGGTGGAGACGTTGTTTATGCGATCACAACTGAGATGATTGGAATTTGGATTATAGGAATTCCTATGGCTTTCACAGCTATTCATTTCATCCCTGAACTATCTATAACGACTTTATACTTCATAATCTGTTTAGAAGAGCTTGTCAAATGTGCAATAACTTATCCACGTGTTATGTCATATAAATGGATTAGAAGCTTAGTTTAACTCAGGAGGAATTATGTTATCTTTAATTATTTTACTTATTGGAGTTATCTTTCTAGTTTTGGGAGCGAATTATCTTGTTGATGGTGCTTCTGTCATAGCTAAAAGATTCAACATTCCGAATATTGTTATTGGACTTACAATTGTAGCTTTTGGAACTTCTGCACCAGAGCTTGTCGTAAACGTTATTTCAGCCCTAAATGGGAAATCTGCTATTACTTTAGGAAATGTTATTGGAAGTAATGTCATAAATATCCTTGTTATTTTAGGAATTACAGCTATTATCTATCCACTGACTGTTTCTAGAAATACTGTCAAATTTGAAATACCAATAGCAGTTTTTGCTTCAGTTTTAACGTATCTTTTATCTAAAAATGGAATTTTAAGTAAACTTGATGGAGTTATCCTACTAGGTTTTTTCATATTATTTCTTATGTATAACACCTATCTAACTGTTATAAACAGAGAAGAAAGCGAGCTAGAAGTAAAAAATTACTCTCTACCTATCGCTATCGGCGTAACAATCCTTGGATTTATTCTTCTAGTTTTTGGAGGAAAATTCATTGTTGATTCCGCCGTCAATCTTGCTAGAAACTTTGGAATTTCCGAAAGAGTAATCTCTATTACAGTTGTTTCTTTAGGAACATCTTTACCAGAATTGGCGACCTCCGTAGTTGCTGCCCTTAAGAAAAATACTGATATTGCTATCGGAAACGTTGTCGGTTCTAATATCTTTAATACATTCTTCATCTTGGGGATATCAGCTGTTATCACCCCTATAAATGTTCCAAACAGTGCGTTTATAGATTTAATTCTAAATATGGTTGCATCCGTTCTTCTTTTGGCATTTGTTTTAAGAAATTATAGATTAAATAGAATCCATGGTCTTCTATTTTTAACAATCTATTCGACTTATTTATATTCTCTTTTCAGATAGGAGAAAAAAGGAGGCGATTCAAATCGAAATAATCTATAACAATTGTGAATCTGCTATCGGAATTGTTCAAATAATACATGGTATGAGTGAATACTCTAAAAGATATATGGACTTTGCAGATTTTTTGAATAGAAATAGATATATTGTTGTTCTATCCGACCATAGAGGACATGGTGAAGATGCTCTAAAAAATGGAACTTTAGGAGCTTTTAGTGGTTCTTTTGACATTCTAGTTTTTGATCAAGTCAATATAAGCAAAAAATTAAAAGAACAGTTTCCTAATCTACCCATCTGTATTTTAGGACATAGTATGGGATCTTTCATAGCCCAAAAACATATGAAAGTATATTCTAAAGAAAAGTTTAGTTACATCTTTATGGGAAGCTGTTATGAAAGAAAATTTATGACTTTTATTGGAAAGATTCTCTTTAAATCAATCTCTTTCTTTACTAATAATCCAAAAAAAATTTTTAATAATATTATTTTTTTAGGTACTAATTCTAGAGTAAAAGAAAAAGGTAAAAATAGTTCATCTTGGTTAAGTAGAAACCCTGAAGTTGTCAAGGAATTTTTGAATAACCCTCACTGTGGTTTTAGCTATACGTCTAAGTTTTATTATAATTTTTTAGATTTTTTATCCAAACTTTACAATAAGCCAAGTTTCAACTTCATAGATAGAGAAACACCGATTTTAATTATCTCTGGAGAAGATGATCCAATTGGTCTTTACGGCATAGGAGTAAAATCTCTTTATAATTTTTACTTAAATTTAGGATTCAAACTTTTATCCTTAAAACTCTATAAAAATTGTAGACATGAAATTCTAAATGAGCTAAATAAATCTCAGGTGTATGAAGATATTCTACTCTGGATACAAAAAGAAGGAAGAGATTAAATCTTCCTTCTTTACTTTATTTTAATACTTTTCCTTTTAAAAACTTAAATTCTGATATCAAGCTTCTATGTTCTAATTTTTTTATGTCTTGACTGTTAAGCTTAAAAAAATATTGAATCAATGGTCCTACACAAAGAGATGAAACTACAGTCCCAACTCCTATTGTACCTCCTAAAACATATCCAATTCCTAATACAACAATCTCTATACAAGTTTTTATTTTCCACAGTGGATGACTCGATTTTTTAGTTAAAACTACCATCAGTCCATCTCTTGGACCACATCCAAGTCCAGTTGAAATATACACATAACAACCATAACTAAATATTAGTATACCCACTGCTAAAATAAAGATTTTTTTTAGTAACATATCTCCCTTAGGCACTACATCTAAATAGATATACATATCAATAAATATCCCCACCAATAAAAAATTTATTACTGTCCCGCTTCCAATTGGCTGTTTTAAAAACATACTGAGTAGAACAACAACAGCACCGACTAGAAGATTTGCCTCTCCCAACGTTATTCCAATACTTCTATTCAATCCTTGATTTAAAACGTCCCACGGAGATAGTCCTAAATTAGAGTTTAAAATAGTTACAACTCCCAATGCACATAATAATAACCCCAATACTAATTTTAAGTATCTCAATATTTCCTGCTTCATAGTCTTTTCCTTTCATAATTTCACTTGGAACATTATATCACTTTTAAGAAAAAAAGAAAATTTTATTTGATTTTTTTTTCATTTACCGTAAAATGTCCTTATTAGTGATTACTCTATTATGAATTAAGAAAAAATATGAAAATGAATTGGAGGTTTTTTAATGAAAAAATTTGATTTACCTACCGGAGTTTACGCAATCACAGATTCAAAATCTGGAAAAGACAAAAATTTTTTAGAATACTGTGAAGATCTTTTAAAAGGTGGTGCTAAAATTCTACAATACAGAGAGAAAAACAGAGATTCAAAAAAACTCCTAAGAGAAGCACAAGATTTAAGAAAACTAACACTAAAATATAAGGCACTTTTTATAGTTAATGACTACTTAGATATCGCTCTTTTATCCGAAGCTGATGGAATTCATCTGGGGCAGGATGACCTTCCTATAAGAGAAGTAAGAAAAATTTTGGGATATGATAAAATTATTGGAATTTCTACTCATAATCCTCAAGAAGCTCAACAAGCTATCGCAGATGGAGCTGACTATATCGGTGTGGGTCCAATTTTTCATACAGAAACTAAAGAGGATGTAGGCGACCCAGTCACACTAGAATATCTAGACTTTATAAATAAAAATATCAGTCTTCCCTACGTTGCAATTGGAGGAATTAAGGAAAATAATATAGATAAAGTTTTATCTATGGGAGCAAAATCTATCTGCCTTGTTTCTGAATTAGTTGGTGCAAATAATACTTTTGAAACAACTAAAAAAATTAATAATCTTATTAAAAACTGGCATAAAAGTTAATAAAATATCAAATTTTGTACATTAAAACAGATATTTTATGTAAACAAATGTGGGATTTCATGTAACTTTTATTTACAAAAAAAAATTTAATGGTTATAACAAACTAAAAATATATAAATTAGAGGTGACATTGATGAAGAAAATAGTATTGTTTATCATATCAACTTTGATATTCTTAACAGGATGTAGCAGTGTAAATACAGTAGTGAAAAAAAGAAACTTAGAGGTACAGACTCAGATGTCGGAAACAGTTTGGCTAAATCCAGAGTATATCGGAGATAAAACCATTTTTGTTCAGATAAAAAATACAACTCCAAAACCATTAAATATTGAAAATAGTATAAAAAGTCTTTTAATTTCAAAAGGATACAGAGTAATAACTGATCCTAAAAAAGCAAATTATTGGCTACAAGCTAATATTTTGAAAGTAAATAAAGAAGATTTGAAAAATAGTAATCCAGCAGAAGCGGGGCTAGTTGGTGCAGGAATAGGTGGAGTCTTAGGTGCATATAACACTGGTTCTGCAAATACTGCAATTGGATTGGGATTGATAGGTGGTGTTGCAGCTACAGCGGCAGATGCTTTAATTGAAGACACGTATTATGTTATGATAACAGATATAGTAGTCAGTGAAAAAACAGATAAAAAAGTAGGTGTAGACAATGTAAACCTTATAAAACAAGGAACAAGAGGAGTAGCTGCCACAAAATCTGTAGATTCTGGTAATATGAATAAATATCAAACACGTGTGGTTAGTACAGCAAATAAAGTTAATTTAAAATTCGAAGAAGCGATTCCATTACTGGAAAGAGAGCTTATAAACTCAATTTCTAATATTTTCTAAACAATACCCCAATCAAATTTTCTCTTATAAAAAGAAAATCTTGATTGGGGTATATTTTTCTTGTGTATTTTTCACAAGAAAAGATATAATAAAAAATATAACAAAAATAATAAGGAGAGAAAATGAACAAAAAAAGTCTTATTTTCATTTTTTTAGTAACTATCTTATTTTCCTTTAAATTGTTGGAGTTATCTAAAACAAAAAAGGATTTTATATATGTAGTTCCTAAAATAAAAAATTTTGAAGTGTTAGAGAGAAATATTGGAGAATACACACTATCCCCAATTAACGGTAACATTTTAAAAGAGAAAATAGAACAGCGTAATTTTTTAAATGGTAGTTTGTTTTATAACGTTCCAAATGGAGAGTACCTCTTACAAGGAAAATACAAAGGTGATTCAGATGAATATATTTTGAAAAAGCAAAAAAATTGGGAAAAAATATATCTAAATTTAGAAGGTGTAAAATTTTCTAAAATGCAGGAGATTTTTTTAAATTTTTTAACAGTGTGCTTAATAGGGTTTAATATCTTTATATACTTGAATAGCAGACATAGAATACCTAAAGGTAATAGTTTAAGAGTCATATTTTTTCTCTTAATAGGAAAAATGCTATTTAGCTTGCGTATAGGATTTCAAAATAATTATCTAATTATTGCTGAGTATGCAATAACTCGAATACTTTTATTTTTATTAATTTTTTATTTTTTGGAAAATATATTATCTAAAAAATTTAAAAAATTTAGAATTTTTATTTGGTGTTGTTTAGGAGTTGTTTATTTTTATATTATAGTAACACTATTAATACTATATTCCCCACAATTTTATGTATATCTACTGGAGGAATCACCCAAATTTTTAAATACAATTAGAATAGCTAGAAAGGCAGTAGATTTGACTAGAATAATCTTTGTAATAACAATTTTTCAATTTTTTATTCAAAGAAGAAAAGTTCGAAAAAAAATATCTTTCAGTTGGATAGTAGTAGGAATAACATACTTTGTCTTAGAATTTTTTAGAGAATTATTTCCTGCAGAAAGAAATTTATACTATTTTATTGAACTGATGGAGATATCCTATATCTACTGGTGTCTTGTTTTTTATATTTTTAAAATATATACAGAAAATGTGATGAGAGCTATAAGATACTCGATAGGTGCAACCTTGAGTTACATTTCTCTTTTTTACTTTGAAACTTTAACAGAACCAGCAGTCATCTTAGGAACTATAATTATTTTAGATTTTTATACGAATATTTTTGAAAATATTATAAAGTATAAAAATGAAGCCATAGATAAAATATATAACAGGTTGTGTTTGGTTAGAGATATTAAGACATTTGAAAAGATTCTTCGAAAAGAAATTTTAAAAAATGTGACTTTAAAGGATCTTGAAATTAAGGTACTACTCGATCCAGAAGAGTATGTAAACTTTATTGTTGAAAATGATGATAGTGATGTTGTTATTCCAAAAGAGATGATAAAATTAGAAGAGTACAGTTCAGCATACAGAATTGGATTTAATGAAAATAAATATATAGCTCTGATTTTTATTGAAGAGGGGGATACTCCTTTGACGATAGAAGAGCAAAATTTTTTGCTAGATCTTTCTGATAAAATTTCAAGTATAGTTAGCAAAATCCGATTGGACTCTTTATATGAGGAGTTGATTTAGATGATACTAGGAATAGATGTAGATAATAATTTAAAAATAATTTTAAGTGAAGTTATCCCCTATAAATGTATAGATTTAAGAAAAAATAGTGATGAAATACGAAATGTTGATGTCGTTGTTATTGATTCTAAAGCGGAAAAACTAAATGAAAAATTAATTGAGTATAAAAAATTAAATTTAAAAATAGTCGTATTAGTCGGTGAAAACGAAACCAGAGAGATGAGAAAATTATTTTTGAGTAACTTGATAGATGATTGTCTAATTAGAAAGGATATTTTCGAATTAGAAGAGTGCATACAAAAATTAGAGAAAAAAGATAATAACCTTAGCGCCTTTTATCTATTTGATAGTTTTAAAAGAGGAATATATGATTTCTCTGAGATAAATTATATAACATATTCAAGCGTTTCACGGAGAACAGAGTTTCATCTAACAAATTCAGAAATTTTTGATATAAAGAAAAACTTTTCAGAAGTAGAAGAGAAAATTATCCATACAAATATTTTTTATAAATTGGATAGAGGAACTATAATCAATGTTCAATTAGTAGAAGTTCTAGACTATAAAGAAGAGATAATAGTTTTTAAAAATAGAGAATTTATCTATACAAGTAAACTAAAATTGAAAGAACTTGAAGATAAATGTAATTTGATGAACAATAGAATTGTTCTAGGTCTATAATATTGGGGTGATGATGATATGTATGTTACATTAAGAGAAAATAAAAAAATAAAAGTAAATATTTTAGGTGAGGGCGAGCCTATAATTTTTGTCCATTCCTACCTTTGGGATAGTAATCTGTGGAAACCTCAATTAGAAAAACTTTCAAAAAATTTTAAATGTATCTCCATAGATTTATGGGGACATGGAGAATCTGACCCCTTAAGTAAAGAAGATAGTTGCTCACTAAAGGATTTAACACTGGATATTATCAATATAGCTAATGAACTGGATATAAACCAATTCAATTATATTGGTTTGTCCGTTGGAGCTATGTTAGGAACTTATTTAGCACTAGATTACAGCGATAGAGTTAAAAAATTGATTTTGATGGATGGTTATTCCGGAAGCGAACCAGTTTTAACTCAAGAAAAATATCTTAGCTTATTAAATAGTATTGAAAATCTAAGGTATATCCCTGAAGAACTTGCAAATATAATTACTCCAATGTTCTTTAGCAAAAATGAAACGCTTATAGAGGGTATTCTTTATAAAAATTTTAAAAATGAACTTATAAATAAAAAAGAAAAAAATATTGACACTATTGTAAAACTAGGTAGAGCTATTTTTCAAAGAGAAAATCTTTTAGACCGAATGAAAAATATTAAAAATCCAATACTATTTTTAGTTGGAGAGGAAGATATGCCTAGACCTCCACATGAAAGTCTCCAAATGAGTAGTTTAGTTAAAAATTCAGATTTAGTTATTATTCCCAAGGCTGGTCATATCTCTAATTTAGAAAACCCTAGTTTTGTAAATACTCAAATTGTAGATTTTTTAAATAAGTAAAACAAAAAAGCAGGAAGAAAACAGACATTCTTCCTGCTTCTGCTATATTCAAAATTTTAGAATTTATACCCTAATCCTAATACAACCTTATTTGTACTTGTACTACTTCCAAATTCATATCCATAAGATAAATCGTAGAATAGTCCGTTCTCTTTTTCAAAGCTAGCTCCAACTCCCACAGTAGTTCTTGCATTTCCTATATCGTATCCATCTACAGCAAAATAGCTTCTTCCTACTCCATTAAAACTTGCAGATAGCTTCTTATTGTTATCTCCTGTAGTAAATTTCTGATTAAACGTAAGTTTCAACTCACCTTTAGTTCCAGAATTCTGAATCTCTTTTACGAAATCTATTCCTATATCAAAATTAACTAAACTTTGACTTACAGAATCTACAGATATTGCCCAAGGATTATTCCCCTCATTTATTGAATCTTGATTTAAATAGTTGTAAGAAGTAGCTAATCTAGGCTCTAATCTCATATCAGCTTTAAAATCATATATATACTTAGCTTCTGCAAATATATTAGCACCATTGTTGTTAAATTTATCAGAGTTACTAAAATAATCATAAGCGTTGTTAATTTTGTTTGTAGAGCTATATTTATTATGTTGATATCCTCCTCCTACAAGGAATCTAAAGTTCTCATAAGCCATTTTTCCATATGCTCCAAAGTAAAATGTATCTCCCTCTAGTTTAGCGTCAGTTGAAGTATATTTAGCATTTTGTTTTCCAGCTCCAAAACTTAGACCTATGGATGTGTTACTAGTTACTCCATACTCTCCCGCCACAAGAGCTCCAGCGGTCATAAAAGTCATATCAGGTGAATTCGCATCCTCATGTCTTCCTATTCCTTCAGCTTGAACTAGCCACTGGTCAGCTTTTGGCACAGCTGTAAATTTTTCAGTTCCCAATTGATATAGATTCATACTGTCATACGCAAGCTTATTTCCAAGAGAATATACATTTCTGTATTTAGTTTTAAAAAGTAAATTTTCAAGGTCAGATTCAGTTCCATATGTTATCGTGTTATAGACATTAGACCACGTTTGAGAAGATGTAATACTTTCAATAATATCTTCTAAACCTGGACTCATTCCCATAGCTTCAGCTGTTTTTATTGACAGATGTATAACAAAATCTGGGTCTGGAAGAAGTAATTGTGTTGTTTCCCAACTAAGATCATAAATAAATTGAGTAGCCTGAACCTGATTCTTATTCAAATTCACTGTAGTACTTTCTAAAGTAATATCAGCAGAAATTAATCCCTTGTTAACTATATCAGTAGCATCAATATAAAGAGTTCCGTCTCCCTCTATAACTTTATTAGCTGAACCTTGAAGAGTCAGATACTGTCCAGCTTCTCTTTCTTCAATTTCAAGAAGAAGTGCAGTGTCCCGTTCAGATAAATTAAGATGGGTAGTAGTTGCTCCATCAATTCTTACACTATTTGTAAATATAACCTTATCTTTAAAATTAACTTTTTCAAATTCATCTATTGTTCCAGAGAAAGTAGTTTGAAAACTTATAAGAAGATTTTTTGTAATCGAAACGCCTTGTCCATTCATATTTAAAGTGTCATACCCTATCCCTCCATTTAGTACAGTTTCTTCAGTAGAAAAGTTTATAGTAGAGGAATCTAAAGTTAAATAATCATCACCATTACCAAGTGAAACGATTCCATTAATTATAGAGTTTTCAATAGTAAACATATCATTGTCATGTCCACCTAAAATATCTCCGTAAATCTCAGAGCTATTAAACACAACTTTATTCTCTCCATCTCCAACCATAATACTTCCTTCAATTAATGAATGTTGTATAGTAATTTCGTCAGCCCCAGCTCCTGTAATAACGTCCCCTTTAGCTCCATTTATACTATTAGCTGTTATAGCTGAATTTAGAATAGTTATATAACTTGCACCTAAAGCTTCATGAAAATCTATATTTCCAGAAAGAAATGATTCTTTCAAAGTTACAGTCAGATCATCTACAACAGGTGAAGGGGTAATTGGCTCTGCAATAGTAATATTTCCTGTTATATATCCATTTTCACTGGTAAAAGTACTATTCTCTCTCATTCCTACAGCGATATCATAAGCATTAATTGTACCACCAGAAAGGAGAACTTCAGAACTATCCGTAATATATAATCCCTTGTCAGCCGCATTTATCGTTCCTGTTATAACAAGAGCTGATTTTTCAGCATTATCAGCAATCACTAAATAATCGTCACGATTAAATTCAGATGTGACATTTAAAGTTCCTACAAGTTCAGTCCCGTCAAGTATAACAGTTCTAGCAGTAGAAACAACTCCCTCTCTGTCAAGGCTTCCGTTTCCAGTGATAACATATCTATTGTAATCTGTATCAAGATCTATTTTATCCTTATAAATCTCTACAATACTTTCACCAGCATAACCTATTATATTTCCATTGGAATCTTTAATAACTCCATAGTCATTATAATTTCCACTGAAAAACTCATCTAGATATGTAGGTTCTTCGGGAACAAAATTTGCAATTATAGTTCCATTATTAATCGCCCATGAAAGTTCATTTTCATCAGTGGACATAGCTAAAGACCCTTTATCGTTTAGGATAATAGTTCCTTTATTTTTTACAGTTGCTCCATCTAAAGCTTCCATCCCTATACCATAACCTGTTACCTTTATATTTCCCTCATTCAAAGCAAAAGCTCCAGAACCACCCACTCTTATACCAACACTGTAACCAAAATCTTTCGATAAATCCAAAGTTTTTATAGAAATATTGCCTTTATTTATAAATTGATTATTCAAACCTATTAACTCTACTCCTACAACACCTCCATCTGCCACAAGTTCAATATTTCCAGTATTCAAAATATCTCCATCATCTCCCAAAAGCCCTATTCCCAATAATTCGCTACTAATATCTCCACTATTATTGATAGTAGTTTCATTTCCTACAACATAAACTCCGATAAAATCAGATGTGATAGTCCCAGAATTTTTAATATCTGTTTTAAAACCTAAAGAGGCTATTCCAATACCTTCAGATAAAATATTTTTGGTATTTGATACCTCATTATAGTTTCCAATAGCTTCTATCCCCAAATTTAAAGCTTTCAAATTCCCTGAGTTTTTAATCGTGTTATAATCCCCTTCAGACTTTATTGCCACAGAAGAACTATCTATCTCAGCGGTTAAATTTTTTCCATCTAGAACAAAAGCCGTATTACTAATAACATTGTAGTCACCTAACGATTCAATACCAGTCTGAGCTATAATTTTACCTTGATTTTCCACATAATTAACATTCCCAATAGATTTAATTCCAGTTATAGCTTGTATTACAGCCTGAGTTGGTGTTGGCTTTATTAAACTTCCTATTTGAGTACCTACACCAGTACCCGTATTTTTAATAATATTATTGTATAATCTTACTTCATTTACCTGACTATCAACTGTAGTAGATAAAATCCCAACCTCAAGAGCTGTAATTTTACCTTGATTATCAATAGTATTATTATTTCCAGTAGATTTAATTCCAACTTCTTTAGCTTCAATACTTGCTTGTGAAAACGGATCCACAAGTGGGATTCCACTTCCATGACGAGAGTTTGTAATAATATTTCCATCTCCCTCAGAAACAATAGCATTTTTAGCAACAATTTTACCTTGATTATCGATAATATTATTAGCACCAATAGATAAAACTCCATCTTCAACTGCCGTAATTCCAAAATTCATTCCCTCAAGGAGTTCTCCTATATCTCCACCTACAGCTCCAATTATATCTTGAATAAGTGAACCTAAAGCAACTCCCTTATTCGTTATTTTATTGTTATCTCCTTCCGAAACAATTCCTCTTCCAGCTACTGTAAAAGTATTAGTAATATCTTTATAATCTCCTTTAGAGTTTATACCAATTCCAGCTCCATCCCCGCCAATAAGACCTAAAAGTGTGTCTAAATTCAAATCTGGAGATTCCAAAAGATCACCTATATTCTCTAAATTTAAGCCTATATTCAGTATAATCCCATTATTATGTATCTTTGCAAGATTTTCAACAGAACCACTACCATCAGAATTGATTCCAATACTACTTCCTGTCACAACTATAATTCCTATTCCACCATTTATTAAATCTAAATTATTAGATATATTCACGTGGTCACCTTCTGTATCTATTCCCACTGTTTTTCCAAGAACTATATTCCCATCAACAAAATCTAAACCAACACCTACTATAAATGAATTATTTGTAACAGCACCTATTGAAGCAGAAGATTTTGTCACTGCTTCATTTATAAACTTAATTCCAGCTGAAGTATCAGTCAAAAGAGATAGGTTCACCAATGTACCATTGTTTATAACACTATTTCCCACTCCCTCAGAATAGATAGAATAACCTTTTAGAAGATTGGAGCCCATTGATTCAGGTAGTTCAATATCACCTATCAAAGGAAGTCCTAAGGTTATAAGAGTTCCTTCGTTAATAATCGAATTACTATCACCCACAGAACTCATTCCAAGAGCTGAAATCACAGTTCCAGTATTTAAAAGTTCATTGCTCATACCACTGGAGGTAATACCAGGAGCACCATAGATGTTCCCAGTATTAATAAGAGCATTGCCATTTCCTTTAGAAGCAATTCCCATTATACCGTAAACATCTCCAGTGTTAACTACCGTATTTCCATCACCTTTGATAACTGCCACAAATCTGCCATTGATATCGGCGTTATTAGTCACACTATTTTCGTCACCCTTAACGATTGCACCGACTATAGTGGAGGAAACGTTATACCCCCCCCATTCTCAGAGGCAGCAGAATTTTTATTTATTCCAAGAATCACTTCATTCCCATTGCCTTCAACTATTGTTCCAATTATACTTTCAAGCTCATTCATTGAAACTTTATTTTCATCACCAAGTATGAGAGTTCCAAGAACAGCCTCAACTCTCTCAGCAATAATTTTATTTTCATTACCCGCTATTGCACTTCCTATAATACTTCTAATATCCTCGTAATCATATTCAGCACCATTTCCAACTATTATTTCATGTTTTGACAATTCAATCTTTATTATCTCTATAACTTCTTCAATTAAATAATCAATTGGCCATTTAGAAAATCCCGGATCATC
This sequence comes from Cetobacterium sp., assembly GCF_977044495.1. Classification (NCBI taxonomy): domain Bacteria; kingdom Fusobacteriati; phylum Fusobacteriota; class Fusobacteriia; order Fusobacteriales; family Fusobacteriaceae; genus Cetobacterium; species Cetobacterium sp. Next base: position 32,336 of record NZ_CDRRQU010000003.1, read on the forward strand.
TACCTCATACTGTGTATTAGTATCTTTTATTTCAACATTTTTTGTTTCCAAAGCAAAAGCATTTGTCCCTAAAAGTATTGCGACTACACTACCTACAGTTATATTGATTTTTCTCTTAAGAAATCTCTTACAAACTTTCTCATACCTCTCTAACATTTAACCCTCCTCATACATTTTTTATATTTAAAATACAAACTGTTAGCAATAACAACAGTAATTAAAAAAATTTTAAATATTATGAGTGGATATACTTTTAATCGTTAAAACTTCCTTTATTTTTTTTCATATGTAATGAATTTTAAAGATAAAAAAAACACATCTTCCTAAGAAAAATGTGCTTATGCTTTCCTCTATTTATTTTTGAGCCATTTCAAGAATCTAAATGGTGCCTAGAAAAGGATTCGAACCTTCGACCGCTCGGGTATGAACCGAGTGCTCTAGCCAACTGAGCTATCTAGGCTAATGGCTGGGGTGGCTGGATTCGAACCAACGCATGACGGAGTCAAAGTCCGTTGCCTTACCGCTTGGCGACACCCCAAAATGGTGCGTCATACTGGGCTCGAACCAGTGACAACACGATTAAAAGTCGTGTGCTCTACCATCTGAGCTAATGACGCATCTTTATGGAGCGGGAGACGAGGGTCGAACTCGCGACATTCAGCTTGGAAGGCTGACGCTCTACCAACTGAGCTACTCCCGCATTTTAAAATTTTTATGGGGTGACCGACGGGATTCGAACCCGCGACAACCAGTGCCACAAACTGGCGCTCTACCAACTGAACTACGGTCACCATAAAATGGTGCCTGGGGCCGGAATCGAACCGGCACGCTATCAGATAGCTCAGGATTTTAAGTCCTGTGCGTCTACCTATTCCGCCACCCAGGCGTTGATTTATCAGTGTTACTTTTAACAGAATCATAGTACCATTTTTTTTATAAAAAGTCAACTTACTTTTTTGTTTTTTATAAAATTTTTTTTATTGCAACTTTTCTCAAGTTATGATACCATTGAGTGACTCTGTATTTAGAAGAATTAAAAAGAAAATAAGCGCCAGAACTTTTTTTAAGTTGACGAGGACTGGAATCATCGAACATTCGGCGGGTATTCCAGAGGTGACTACAACCTTAGACCTTCTACAAATCTAAAGGGTGACTTTTAGGACAAAGGAAAGTAAGTAGTGATTCTTCTTAAATATAAAGAACATTGAAAATTAAATATTTTAAGGAGGATTTTTTATGTGTGGAATTGTTGGTTACATAGGAAAAGGAGATGCTAAAAACGTAGTTTTACAAGGTCTTGAAAAGCTTGAGTACAGAGGATATGATTCGGCAGGTATTGCAATCATAAAAGACTCTAAAATCATAGTTGAAAAGAAAAAAGGTAAACTAAAAAATTTAGAGTCTCATTTGGAAGGAATGGATTTAAACTCTCATATCGGTATTGGTCATACTAGATGGGCAACTCATGGTGAACCATCTGATAGGAATTCTCATCCTCATTTTAGTGAAGATATGTCTATTGCAGTAGTTCACAATGGAATTATTGAAAATTATTCAATCTTAAAAAATGAACTTATTCAAAAAGGTTATAACTTCAATTCTGATACAGACACAGAAGTTGTAGCTCATCTTATCCACTCGCTTTATAAGGGAGATCTTTTTAAAGCTGTTACAGAGACGTTAAAATGTCTTAGAGGTAGCTATGCTCTTGGAGTTCTTCACAAAGATTTTCCAGATCAAATTATTTGTGCGAGAAAAGATAGCCCTCTTGTAATTGGAATAGGTGAAAATGAAAACATTATTGCTTCTGATGTTCCCGCACTTCTAAAATATACTAAGAACGTGTATTTTTTAGAAGATGGAGATATAGCAAAATTAACCGCTGATTCCATTGAAATTTTTGATAAAACTTTAACTTCTGTAGAAAGAGAGATTAAAGTTATAGAATGGGATTACGAACAAGCTACTAAAGGTGGATTCTCTCACTTTATGATCAAGGAAATTTTTGAACAACCAGAATCTATTAGAGAAACTTTAAACAGAAGAATCCAAAATGGAGTTATTGATTTTTCTGATGTTTTATCCGATAGTGAGATTGAAAGATTTGACATGATTCATATTGTCGCTTGTGGAACCGCATATCACGCTGGTCTTCAAGGACAACATGCGTTAAGAGAAATTTCGAGAATTAACTCTTTAGTTGAAATCGCATCTGAATATAGATATATGAATCCTTTTGTCAATGAAAATACACTGGCTATTTTTGTAAGTCAATCTGGTGAAACACTAGATACTCTTGCTGCTTTAAAAGAAGCAAAAGCCAGAGGAGCCAAAACATTGGCAATTACCAATGTTGTTGGATCAACTATTTCAAGAGAAGCTCATAGTACGATATATACTATGGCTGGACCAGAAATTGCAGTTGCATCAACAAAAGCTTATACAACACAAGTGGCTATTTTTCAACTACTAGCTATATATTTAGCAGAAAAGAAAGGAAGAGTATCCAGAGAAAAAGCAAATAAGCTAATCTCTTCTTTATATAGTATTCCAGAAAAAATTAAAACTACTTTAGAGAACAGTGAAACTATTAAAAATGTTGCAAATTTTATGAAAGATAAAAATAATGGTTTCTATATTGGAAGAGGTGTCGATTTTGCCACTGCTTTAGAAGGATCATTAAAAATGAAAGAGATTACATATATCCATACTGAAGCTTTTCCAGCTGGAGAATTAAAACACGGATCTATAGCTTTAATTGAACCTGAAACTCCAGTAGTCGTTATAGCTATGCAGTCAAACCTATTAGAAAAAACAATATCAAATATAAAAGAACTAAAAGCTAGAGGAGCACATATTATAACTATTGCAAGAAAAAATTGTAAAGAAGCTATTGATGTCTCCGACAATTTTATTGGGGTTGAAGATATCGAAGATGTTTTTTCTGTATTGTTAGCGATTATTCCATTACAACTTTTATCATATTTTACATCTTTAGAGAAAGGTATTGATGTGGATAAACCTAGAAATCTAGCAAAATCTGTAACTGTTGAGTAATTAAAAAGAGCCTGATAGGCTCTTTTTTTGTACTTATTAAGTAGAATTTAACATTTTTTCATGTTATAATACTTTTACTTTAGGAGGTTATTATGAATGATGATAGATTAAAAGGTACAATTTGGATGTGTATTTCCGCTTTAGGTATGGCACTAATGGGAGCTACCGTTAAATTTATTGGAAGTGAAATATCAACTTTTGAAAAACTTTTTTTTAGAAATCTTGTTGGAGTAATTATGTTACTGTTCACTATAAAAGGACAAAATATAAACATTTGGGGAAGTAGCAATCGAAGCAAATTATTTATGGTTTATAGATGTGTTACTGGATTGACTGGTGCAGTTCTATATTTTTATTGTATAAACAAACTATATCTAGCTGATTCAGCTCTACTAAATAAACTTTCTCCATTTTTTGTAACTATTTTTGCAACACTTTTTTTAAAAGAAAAATTAGAGCGACACCAAGTTCCAATTTTAATTGTAGTTCTATTTGGTGCTCTTCTTGTTATTAAGCCCAAATTTAGTTTTGAAATGCTCCCTGCTTTAGCTGGGTTTCTATCTGCTATTTTTGCCGGTGGTGCTTATACTTTAGTTAGATATCTTAGAACTATGGAGGAACCTGCAACTTTAGTTTTATGGTTTTCAGCTTTTTCCATGTTTGGTATGGTTCCACCTATGCTAATCGAAGGATTTACTGTTCCTAATAATGTTCAATTATTTTATCTTATTTTAACTGGCGTATTTGCAACTATTGGGCAAATCGGTCTAGCACACGCCTATAAATATGCTCTAGCTAGTGAGGTTTCAATCTATCAATATTTAAGTATTATATTTTCAGCTATAATAGGTTTTATATTTTGGAAAGAGATTCCTGATATTTTAAGTATAATTGGTGGTCTAATAATCATTGGGGCTGCTATCTTTAATTATAAATTATCAAAAAAGTGATTGCAAAAACAATCACTTTTTTATTTTATTATATCCAATTCCTTCTTTAAAATATATATGAAATACCAACAGTCACTGCTCTTCCTACTGCAGGATAGTATTGTCTTCTAAATTTCCACTCATTGTTCTCATAGTTATCATCCCAATATCCAGCATATTCATCATATTTTTTATCAAATATATTTTCAATTCTTCCTGTTATCATTAAATCTGGTGTAATTTTATAGTAAGCAGATAGATCGAATGTCACATATTCGCCTGTATTTTTTCCTCTTAAATTCTCTAAATCATCTAAATCGTATGATTGACTATAATAGATTCCTTCAAAAGTTGTAGAAAATTTCTCACTGAAATTATATGTCAATCCACCTGTTATTTTCCAATTTGGGACACTTGGTATTTCAGAACCTGCATATTCCCCATCTATAACTTTACTCTTTATATAAGTTACAGATGATTTTAAAATTAATCGATCTATGTAATGCTCAATAACCCCTTCAAATCCAACTCTTTCTGTCTTTCCTATGTTGTAATTTACCATACCTGTAAACTCTGGTGGTATTGCCGAATATATTTCATCATAAGTTTTCTTATAAAATGTTGAAAACGAAAGATAAGTATTGCTAATAAAATCCTTAATCCCAACTTCTACTGTATCTTGAAGTTGTGGGTTTAATTTTTCCGAATTTTTTGTGTATCTCATTTCAGACGCTATTGGAGTTCTAAAAGCCCTATTATACGAGATATATGTAGAACCAGTATCTGAATATAGATAGTTTGCACCCAATTCATAAGAGTAGTTATTATATTTACTATCATCTTTTGTCCCTATTTTTTCCCAACTATTTAAACTTGCATCTCTCCAATAGAAATTATATTTTGAATAATCGTATCTTATTCCTTGACTCAGTTGTAACTTTCCATACTCATATTTGTTCATAAAAAATGTTCCAAAGTTCTCTTTATAAGAGTCACCTGATTTTACAATTTTGTAATCTGTTATTTTATCTTTTCCATTTGCTCCTAGTCCAGTCACTTTTTTATATTCTTGTCCAACTGAATAGGGCTTAAATACTTCATCCAAATAATCAACTCCAAATATAAAGTACCCATTAGAATCATATTCATGTTTTATTTGAGTTTTGATATATTTCCTTTCATCATCTCCATCTCTTTTATAATTCCCATTATAATTGCTATCTTTATCTCTGCTGAAATTACTATTTTTCCTGTAATAATAATTTCCATATATTAGAAACTCCGTATCTGAAGATATATTTTTAGTAATTTTTAAATAGTTATCATTTGATTCATATTTAGTTCCGGATATTTTCCCCGGATTTTTTCTATCATTTTCAGATATATATTTAGGAACTGCTACTCCCAATTTATTTTTATCTCTATTATAAGTGTACTTGTACTCAATTTCTCCATCTTCTAAAAAATATTTAACTTTTAAATTAAGTGAATGGTTTCTAAAATCCTCATGTTTCCTCCAACCATTATTACTATCTTCAACAAAAGCCACCTCAGTTAAAAGTCTCTCTGTTATTTTTGTACCATAAAGAAATCCATATTTTCTAGTGTCATAGCTCCCATAATCTCCAAAAATATTTCCATAAAAATCTTTATTTTCAACATTCTTAGTTAATACATTAACTACACCCCCTATAGCTTTATCCCCATAGAGTATATTCCCTCCCCCGGGAATAACCTCCACTCTCTCTATCATTGCTAATGGTAAGTTTGATATTTGACTAGGTGATACTGGTACTCCATCCAATGTCACTAAAGAATTTCTATCGCTATACATAGAGTTTAGCCCTCTTATATCAAATTTTATTGTTCCTGCATATCTCGTCACTCTTACTCCTGGTACATTTTTTAATACATCCACCAAATCTTTAGCACCGCTATCTTTGATTTCCTGTGAAGTGACAATACTTATATTTGCAGAAGTATCTCTCACAGTAGTCTCAAAGTTTTCAGTTGTTATAACACTATCATTCAATTTAACAACTTTATCTGGATTCTCTCCGAAAGATATAATTGAAAATAGTAAATAACTCATTCCTAATAACTTTTTACTCATTTTTCCTCCCATTTTTTCCCCATAAAAAACAATAACTTAGGGTTACGTGGGATTTTCACCCATCTTTTTCTATTAAATTTTTTGGTATGTAAAATACTTTTATAATATAGTTCTTTTATTTTTAATTGTCAATTATTTGAAAGTAGTATTTATTATTTGAATAAATAATTTCAATTGTGACATATTTTATAATAAAAAAAAGAAGTAGAATTCCTACTTCTTTCCTATAAAACTCTTCTAACCTGCCAAAGATGTTTACTCCAGTATTTATCTATTTCCGAAACTATAACACCTTTTGACGTAGACGCGTGTAAAAATCTATTATCACCTAAGTAGACCCCTACATGGTGTGTCCTTTTCCAACCTATTTTAAAAAATACTAAATCTCCAACTTCCCATTGACTACGTTTTTTTACTTTACTTCCTTCTCGAGCCATATCCTTGGTTGTTCTTGGCAATCTCTTAGTAAATTTTTCTCTATAGAGGTGTTGCATTAGTGCTGAGCAATCTACCCCACTTTTAGTAGTACCTCCCAGCCTATACTTAGTTCCCTTCCAACTTCTATAAAAAGTTGTTATTTTAGCAGTTCTTTCTTTTTTTTCTCGTTCATTGATTCTAGCTGATGAACATCCTGTGAATATAATTAAAATAAACAAAAGTAATATCTTTAAAAGAAATCTATTACTTTTTAACAAAATTTAATTTCTCTCCTGAAGTTGTGACCACTGTAACTCCATCTTTTGTTACTTCAACCTCTTTTGAATCTTTAAGTTTTTTTAAATACTCTTGCTCTTGTGTCATTAAATTCTCAGGACCCATCATTCTAGTCGCTCCAGGCTCTTGTACTGAAATTTTATTTCCATCCAATGTATAGTTTGCAAAATACCTATTGACACCAGAGCTTCCACTGATTTTGTCTTTTTCAAAAGCAATATCTATCTGACTTTCTGGAAGCGTTCCTTGAAGAGTATAAGCATTTCCTATAATTTGAGAACCTATATCCTCTTTTTTCCCAAAACATCCTGTGAATAACACAATTGTAATTAAAAATAATACTATTTTTTTCATCTCTTCACCTCTCAATATATTATTATTTTCTATTTTAACATGTTAAATTTTAATTTTCTACATAAAATTTTAAATTTATCTTGTCTATTATATCACCATTTTTATCTATTATTTTATATGATATCTCCGTTCCTTGAGCAACTTTGGCCAAATCATCAATCAAAACAAAAACTTCTCCTTTCTCAACCTTAAGCTTCATATTTTCTAAAGTAATAACCTTCGAGTTTCCTAAATTATCTATCACTTCTACAATATTTCCAAGCTTTATTTTCATATTTTTATAATTTCTATCTATGATATCTGACGACTCAATTTCATAGTAATTACCATTTTTTTCTAAATTTTCAACATAGATTCGATCTTGGGCACTATGATTTTTTCTTATACCAATAGTCTTAAAAATCTCTCTTTCTCCATTTAAAATAATTATTTTATCTATTAGAGGCTTTTTTTTATTTTTATAAACTGCACTTAATATGTTACCTGAAATTTTGTAATTTGAATTATATCTTATGTCTTTTGGCAACTCCACTCCTATATAAATCTCTTTCGAATTTTTGAATACATCTCCATAATTTAGCTCTTCTATAAATATACCCGGATATTTTTCTATTAAAGGAACAATTTTAACATCATTTTTATAATGATTATTTTCTGAATTATCTCCTTCTATAATTGCATTAGGAGACAAAATCAGTCTCAATCCATCCAACTTATCCTTACTTTTAGTTATTTCCAAATCATAGTCACTCAATACAATTTTCTTAACTATTAAATATTTTTTTTCATACTCTTGTTTTTTTAAAATTGGAGTCCTATAGTCAAAATCTAAATATATATCTGGATTAAATTCAGGCATCTCTATATTTAACAACATTATTTCATTACCACTTGGATAGGTGTATTCTATTTCCAATCTATAGTTTTTCTCCTCCAAATTCCATTCAGAAAGTGCTAATTCTATCTTTTGTCTATTTAGACTTTTCCACTTCAAATCTACTACTAAACCGTCCAAATCTATATTTTCCATTTGAAAAATATAATTATTCCAATCCACCTTTTCTTCTCTTATTATTTTCCCATCTTTTTTTATTGTAACCTTTTCTAAATCTTTACTAATTTGTAAATTTTTTCCTAATATTTCAACATTTGAAAAATATCCTACTGTATTTGGGTAGGTTGGTACTGGAATATCTGAAACAATCAGATAATGTCCTTTACCCAATAACGGTTCATTATATTTATACTTCAAAGTTAATTCATTTCTTCCTGCCATAATATTTGTATAAACTAAAAATACTAATATAAATATATTTTTCATAGTTCCTCCAAAAATATTTTTTGATAAAAATAAAAAAACTCCTAATTAAAGGAGTTGCCAATCTTTTATGGTGCCGCTTATCGGAGTCGAACCAATCACCTACTGATTACAAGTCAGTTGCTCTACCAGATGAGCTAAAGCGGCTTATAAAATGGTGGTGAGAGAAGGATTCGAACCTTCGAAGGCAGAGCCGTCAGATTTACAGTCTGATCCCTTTGGCCGCTCGGGAACCTCACCACTTGTATGGTGCCTGGGGCCGGAATCGAACCGGCACGCTATCAGATAGCTCAGGATTTTAAGTCCTGTGCGTCTACCTATTCCGCCACCCAGGCGTGATTGCTTTTGCTTTCAACAAACTAATAATACCACAATTTAAAATTTCTGTCAATAACTTTTTTATTTTTCGTCAATGCCTTTATTGCTTTTTAGAAACTTTAATGTTACTATTTAGATATGTTTTAAATTTTTATATCCACAGGAGATTTTATGCCAAAAAAACAACTAATTACTGAACACCGTGTTCTTCAACTAGCAACTTTTGCCGGAAAAATAGTTCTTACTAGTGGAGGTGAAGTCTATAGGGTTGAAGATATTATTGCACGAATCGGTCACCATTTTAATCTAAGAATTGATTGCTTTGCCACATTGACTTGTATTATTGTTTCAGGAAAAAATATTGATGATGAAGTTGTTTCTTTAGTAGAAAGAATTAACTCTCGATCTACCAATTTAGATAAAATTCATCAAGTTCATAAATTAATAAACGAGATTGAAAATTACTCGTTTTCAGAATTAAAAAAATCTTTGGAAGATATCGATCGAATTCCCTCTTATGGTTTTGGGATGAATTTTATTGCCTCTGCTTTAGGAGCCGCAACCTTTGTCGTTCCCTTTAAAGGTGGACCAAACGACTTTGCTGCTGCTTTTATTTCGGGATGTGGTGTTGCTCTATTTTCTTATATCATTTCAGGATTACGTCTGAATAGTTTTTTTATAAACTTGATTTCAGGAGCCATTTGTGCTTTTGTTTCTAATATGTTTTATATCAATGGGATAATTACAGATCCCTCAATCAGTATAATATCCTCTTTAATGCTGTTAGTCCCCGGAGTCGCTTTTATAAACTCTATAAGAGATGTTATAGCTGGAGATTTGGTTTCTGGTACTTCAAGAGCTATGGAAGTTCTTATGATTGGTGGGGCTATAGCCATTGGGGCAGGATTAGTTACAAAACTTTTTTTTAATTTTGGAGGGCTTTAATGTTTCTTATAGAGGTTATTTTTGCATTTTTTATTACAGTTAGTTTTGCTATTCTTTTCAATGTCAGAGGAAAACTTATCATCTTCTCTGGAATTGGTGGGGCTATTAGCTGGTTATTTTATTTACTTTTTACAAAAAAAGGTTTTTCCTATTCAACATGCTATCTTTTAGCGACAGCAATCACTGCCTTCTATTCTGAAATTATGGCAAAAAAATTACAAACTACAGTCCCAACACTACTTATAGCTGCACTTATACCTATGGCACCCGGTGGTGGAGTCTATTATACTATGCTGTATTTGATTCAAAATAAATATCAGGACTCTATATTAAAAGGTATGGAGACATCTATAATTGCTGGCTCTATGGCCCTTGGAATAATTTTAATGACTACATTTTTTAGAATTTTTCACCTTACAAAGAGATCTTGATTTACTTTGAAATACATACGTTGATTTTCTTAATCTTTTAAGCTATAATTATATTCATACTCTATTTTTAAAGATTGGGGGGAATATATGAAAGAAAAACATAAAGAAATGGGAGAGCAGCCCATTGGTCAACTGCTTTTAAAATTTTCGCTTCCTGCTATGATTGGAATGTTTGTAAATGCTCTATATAATATAGTAGATAGAATTTATATTGGAAATATACCAGAAATTGGTCCTGTTGCTATTGCTGGAGTTGGAGTTGTTTTTCCAATAATGATAATCTCTCTAGCATTTTGTCTTCTAATAGGACTAGGTGGAGCGACTAATATCTCTATTTCGTTAGGAAGAAAACAAAAAGAATTAGCCGAAAAATTTTTGGGTAATGCTACTTCTTTGTCAATTATATTTGGTATTATTTTAACTTTTGTAATAATTTCCACAATGGATTTGTATATCGGAAAATTAGGAACAAGTCCTACTACAGAACCATTTGCTAGAGATTATTTAACTATTGTGGCTCTTGGCTTCCCTTTTTTAATGGTGGGATACACCACTAATGCAGCTGTTAGGTCGGATGGAAATCCTAAAATATCAATGATTACTCTATTACTTGGAGCAATAACCAATATTATTCTAGACCCCATTTTTATATTTGGGTTAAATTTAGGAGTTAAAGGAGCTGCACTTGCCACTATTATTTCTCAAATTGTTTCTGCAATTTGGACTGTTGGTTACTTTACATCAAAATTTAGTGGAATCAAACTTCATTTTAAAAATTTGCTTCTTGAATGGAATAATGTTAAAGAGATTTTTATTATCGGAGCAGGACCATTTGTTTTACAATTAGGTTCCAGTGCTGTTAATTTCATTTTAAATAGTAGTCTTATGACGTATGGAGGGGATATCGCTGTTGGGGCTATGACTATCGTTAACGCTGTTAACACTTTTATTCTTATGCCTATTTTTGGTATCAATCAGGGAGTTCAACCTATTCTTGGATTTAACTACGGAGCTAGACTCTTCCATAGAGTTAGACAGGCTTTTATACTCGCTGTAAAGGGTGCTGTTACTATATCGACCATTGGATTTTTTGCTATTCAATTTTTATCTAAATATTTTATAGTAATTTTTACTAATAGCCCTGAACTCTTAGATGCTGCGTCAAAAGGTCTTAAAATTTTTACACTGATGTTTCCTTTTATAGGTTTTCAAATTATAGCTGCTGTTTATTTCCAAGCTACCGGAAAACCTAAAACTACAATGTTTTTAAGTTTATCCAGACAAGTTTTATTTTTAATTCCTATTGTTCTAATCTTTGCTAGAATTTGGGGAGTTCTTGGAATTTGGATGGCTGTGCCGTCCGCAGATATACTATCTGTTATTGTTACTTTTATTATGACAAGAAAAGAGATGAAAAATCTTAAACTTTTAGAAAATGAAGAGGACTTGAAAAAAAATGCCGACAAAAATCAATCAACTAGCGAATCAACCCATCAATAAACTATTTTATAAATTTGCTTTTCCTGCTTCAATAGGAATGCTTATCAATTCTCTCTATGTTGTTGCTGATGGAGTTTTTATATCAAGGGGTATCGGAAGTATTGGAATTGCCGCAGTTAATATTGGATATCCTATAATCAATTTAACAGCTGCTCTAAGCCTTATGTTTGGAGCTGGAGGTGCCACTCTAATCTCCTTGCATAGTGATGATCAAGAGTTTAAAAATAAAAGTTTTTCATATACAATTATTTTAAATCTTATTTTTTATATTTTAATAGCTTCTATCGTTTTCATCTTTCCCAATAAAATAATGAAATCTTTGGGGGCAACTGAGCCTTTACTTCCTATGGTAAAAGATTATATGTATCCTTGTGTTATAGCTACATTTTTTTTGATGTTATCAATCTCTTTAAATGCTATTGTAAGAAATGATAACGCCCCAAAAAAAGCTATGAATTCACTTTTTATAGGTGCAATAACAAATATTGTCTTGGATTATATTTTTATTTTCAAACTGAGAATGGGAATTGAGGGAGGAGCCTATGCCACTGCTATTGGTCAAATTTTATCAGCTACATATCTTTGTATGCATTTTCCAAAATCTACTTTTAGATTAACTTTTGACACCAAAAATATTCAGTGGAAATTAATGGGAAAAATTTGTTCTTTAGGGTTCTCATCTTTTATTTTAGAATTTGCAGTTATGGTGATAACAATTCTTTTAAATATAACTCTTTCTCAAACAGAAGGACAAATAGGAGTTGCTGCCTACGGTATAATTTCATATTCATTTGTCATTTATAGAATGTTATTTACAGGTTTAGCTCAAGGTATACAACCTTTAGTTAGTTTTAACTACGGTCGACGTAATTTCAGAAGAGTTTTAGAAATTTTTAGATACGCACATAGATTTTGTTTTGTCGCTACTACAATAGCTTTGATTTTAATAAAACTCTTTGCCTTAGATGTTGTTAAAATTTTTACTGATGAATCTTACCTATTTGAATATACAGCCAAGGGTTTATTTTTATACTCTAGTGCTATTATCTTCGTAGGAGCCAACTTTATGAACATCTCTTATTTACAAGCTATGGATAAAGCTTTTTTAGCCAATATAATCTCCGTTTGTAGAGGTGTCGTTTTTATGGGGCTTGGAATTATCATTCTTCCGAAACTTCTCGGAGTTGATGGAATTTGGTTGACTCTTCCGTTTGCAGACGTACTGACGTTTATTCTAACTCTTACAATATTTAAAGTTCTTGGTATCAATAGAAATTTAAAAACTTCCAGTATATAAAAAACTCAGAGAAAATTCTCTGAGTTTTTTGTTATCTTACAAAATGTGTATATCTTTTATTTTCCTTTTCTGGAGGAATGATTGTATCCTTTGTATAATCAACCATCTTTAAAAGCCAAGCCATATTTTTTCCCAGAACTCTCATTATCTGCCTTCCCTCTTCGTCTTGCTCCACCTCTCCTGGTTTTAATCCATGTATCACACTCCAATAATTTGCTGAAGGCATTAGCATTTCTGAATAGTTTAGATAATTATTTAATTGATCAAATGTTGGAACTCCTCCTGACCTTCTTACAGCGACAACTGAAGCACCAACTTTATGTCTAAAGAGTCCTCCATTAACCGATGCCACATAGAATGCTCTGTCTAAAAAAGCTTTCATAGTCGCTCCCAATGAAGCGAAATGGACTGGTGACCCCAATAAAACACCGTCAGCTTCCTTAATTTTCTGAATCCATTCATTCACAAAATTTTCCTCTCCCATAACACATCTCTCGTCTCTATTCTTTGCACATCCATTGCAAGCTATACAACCACGAATAGCCTTGTTTCCCACATGAACTATCTCTAACTCTATCCCCTCTTTTTCTAACTCTTCTCCCACCATTTTCAATGCAAAATATGTATTTCCCTTTTCTCTTGGACTTCCATTAAATGCGATAACTCTCATAAAACCTCCTTTGATTTAACTATAATTTTAATTATATAACAAATTCTATTTTTTTTCAGCTTAAATATAGTATAATATATAAAAAAGATTCTAATTTTTCACTTGGGAGGATAATATGAAAAATATTTTAATTGGAGTTACTGGTGGAATTGCAGCTTATAAGTCCGCTAACATTGTCTCAATACTAAGAAAAAAAGGATATAATGTCAAAGTTATAATGACTGAAAGTGCCACTAAAATAATTACACCTCAAACCTTAGAAACTCTTTCTAGAAATAGAGTCATCACAGATATGTGGGAACGGAACCATCAAATTGAAGTTGAACATATATCTCTAGCTGAGTGGGCTGATGTTTTTTTAATCGCTCCTGCAACTTATAACATTGTGGGAAAAGTTGCAAATGGAATTGCAGATGATATGTTATCTACTGTTGTTTCGGCTTGTAAAAAACCTACATATTTTGCTCTAGCTATGAACGTAAATATGTACGAGAATCCAATTTTAAAAGAAAATATAAAAAGATTAGAGAAATTAGGCTATAGATTTATAGAGTCAGATGATGGTTTTTTAGCTTGTAATGTAAATGCCAAAGGACGATTAAAAAATGAAAATGAAATTGTTGAAATTATAGAAAAAGATTTATGTGTTCCTCTTCCAAAACTGTTAAAAGGAAAAAAAATTATTATCACTGCTGGTAGAACAGAGGAACCTCTAGACCCAATAAGGTATTTTTCAAATAGATCAAGTGGACAGATGGGATATTCTCTCGCTAAAGTAGCTGTAGATTTAGGGGCTGAAGTAACTTTAGTTTCTGGTCCAACAAACCTTGAAATTCCACATGGCTTAAAAGAGTTTGTCAGAGTAAGAAGTGCTGTGGATATGTTCGAAGCTGTTATGGCGAGATTCGATTCCCAAGATATCGGTATAGCTTGTGCTGCTGTTGCAGATTATAGACCTAAAAACTACTCTATTGAAAAAATTAAAAAATCAGATGGCGAATTAAATATTATACTAGAAAGAAATCCAGATATTTTGTTCACTATGGGCGAAAAAAAGAAAAATCAAATTTTAGTTGGATTTGCTGCTGAAACTGAAAATATTATGGAAAATGCTAAGAAAAAATTGGTTAAAAAGAACCTAGATTTTATTGTTGCCAACAATGCAGAAAATATGCAAAAATCGACTAATAGTATACAAATTATTAAGAAAACTGGAGAGAATATTATCTATAAAGAACAGCCAAAATCTGAAATTGCAAAATATATTTTTAATGAAATTTTAAAAGAAATTAAAAATTAATCTAGTTATTTAATAAACTTTTGTCAGGAGTGAGAACTATGAAACCCTATACTTTTTTTGTTATTTTACCTATCTTACTAACAGGCTGTCTTGGAACTCCAAAAGTCACTGAAATTCCTATCAAGACATTAATTACAGAAAATAAACCACAAAACAACACTGTCTTTTTTAAGTCACAACAATGGTGGCGTACTACGAACAATTCGCAATTAATATCTCTTATTGATGAAGTTTTAAAAACAAATAGTGACATTAAAATTGCTAAACTAAATATTGAAAAAGCAATTTACACACTAAACTCAACAAAAAACTCCAATTTATCAAGTGTGGATTTAGCGGGTAGTTGGAGTAGAAATCATGTTTTAACATCCCATGTACAAACTGACCTTCCTATAAAAGATATAAAAAATAGTGATACCATTGATATGGGAACTTTAGCTATTCAAGGGCAATATATTTTTGATATTTGGGGAAAATTCAATGCTTTACAAAATCAAGCTCAATACTCAAAATTAGCTGTAGAACTTCAGAGTGAATGGAGTACCCTTACTCTTTCAACAACAGTCGCAAATCTTTATGGAAAATATATACTGCTTACAAAAGAGGAAAATATATTAAGAAAAAAATTAAATATCGCAAAAGATATTTTAAGTTCTCAAAATACTCTTTATCAAACTGGTCTTGGAACTAAAGATAATATTTTAAACGCTAGCAATAATGTTAATTCTTTGACCCAAAAAATTACAGATATTGGTTCACAAAAAAATATCTTAAAAAATAGTTTTTATGCTCTTGTTGGAAACGTTAATTCAGAAAATATAGATAATATCTTATTATCACTAGACCAAACTGCTCCCAATTTTGATTATTTTTTAGATATTCCTCAATATATTGATTCGGATATTGTTATCAATAGACCTGATATTAAATATTATCTAGCCTTGATCAACTCCCAAAGAGAAAACTTAAAATCTTTAAAAGCTGATTTCTATCCTAGATTTTCTATAACTGGAAAATATCAATACCAAAACTTAGATATCCAAGAC
The DNA here is from genome assembly GCF_977044495.1 of Cetobacterium sp. Taxonomy (NCBI): domain Bacteria; kingdom Fusobacteriati; phylum Fusobacteriota; class Fusobacteriia; order Fusobacteriales; family Fusobacteriaceae; genus Cetobacterium; species Cetobacterium sp. Next base: position 48,328 of record NZ_CDRRQU010000003.1, read on the forward strand.
TTACTAAAAGCTCACAGCACATTGTGGGAATTTGGACCTAGCTTATACTTACCTCTATTCAATAGAAATGTACTTACTCAAAACTACAATATTGCTGGTATCGATTTGAATATTTTTATTGAAAATTATAATAATAACTTGATTAAAGCCTATCAAGATATCAACAGTAATCTCAGTGCTTTAAAAACATCAAAAACAAACAATATATTGGAAGAAAGAAATTATAACAATGTAAAAACCACATATAGCGACAAAAATACTTTATATCAAATTGGTAGTTTATCAAAACTTGAACTTTTAAACTATCAGAATAACTTACTTGATACAGAATTAAATTTTATTGAAAATAGTTTTACTCTATATACAAATCAAATTAACTTGATTGGATCCCTTGGTGGCTACTACAAATAATGAGGTGAAATAAATTGGAAAATCAAACTACAAACAAAAATGAAAATGAAACTAAAAATAGGAAAGAAGCTAAAAAAAAGATAGGAATATTCCTTTTGATTGTCATTATTATTGGAATTATATATTTACTTTATTATTTCTTTTTTTTGAAGGGATATGAGGAGACTGAAAATGCCTATATTCATGGGAATCAAGTCTCTATAACGACACAAATTAACGGAGTCATCAACGAAATTAATGTAGAAGATACTCAATCTATAAATACTGGTACTCCTGTTGTTAAATTAGATACTATTGATTATGAAATTGCTTTAAAAGATGCCGAAACAAAATTAGCAGAAGCTATCAGAAAATATCACATCTTACAAAATAGTATAAAACTTAATGAAGATAATGTGTCGATTGCCAAGGCAAATTTAACTCTCGCTGATAAAATGTTAAAAAGACAAACTATCTCCAGTGGTGCTGATATAACAAGTAAAGAAAACTTTGATACAGTTAATTTTAAATATATAGATAGTAAAAATAGCTACGAACAAAGTTTAATAAATCTTGAAAACAGTAAAATTCAAGCCTATAGCAGTAGTATATACACTCATCCTCTTGTTGTCTCTGCTATTGAAAATTTGAAAAATGCTTACTACAATCTAGAAAAAACTAAGATATTTTCACCTGTATCTGGAACTATAGCTCAAAAACAGGTTGAGTTGGGACAGCAGGTTCGAGCTGGTCAAACTCTTTTCACTGTCGTTGATTTAAGTAAAACTTGGGTCAATGCAAACTTTAAAGAGACTCAACTTGGAAATATTAAACCCGGAAACTATGCTGAAATCACCAGTGATTTAAACGGTAAAACTTATAGAGGAGTAGTCTCTGGATTATCAGCTGGCTCTGGCAGTGCTTTTGCTTTAATTCCGACACAAAATGCTACTGGAAACTGGATTAAAATTGTGCAAAGAGTCCCTGTTCGTATAGATATCGATCCCGATAGTCTAGAAAAAAATGGAGTTTTACCAATCGGTACAAGTTTAACTGTCAAGATCGATACGAATAAAAATGTTGATATTCCAAATCAATTTAAAGAACAAAAGTCAGAACTTTATAAAATTGATGAAAATAAATTGAATATATTGATTGAAAAAATAGTTAAAGATAATAGCTTTTAAGGAGGTTCTATATTATGAACTCATCAATTATTTTCGCTACGATCGCCCTAGCTATCGGCTCTTTTATGAATGTCCTTGATATGACCATTGTCAATGTTTCCCTAAGTCATATTGCAGGAGATTTTGCTGTAGCTCCAGACCAAGGTACATGGGTTATAACCTCCTATGCTGTAGCTGAAGCAATATTTTTGCCTCTTATTGGTTGGTTGACCAAACGTTTGGGAATCATTAAACAGTATTTAGGTGCAACACTACTTTTTACTCTAGCTAGTATGCTATGCGGTATCAGCCCTTCCTATAGTTTTCTGCTGACTATGAGAATTTTACAAGGTGTTGTTGGAGCTAGTATGATTCCACTTTCTCAAACTCTCATGTTGCAACTATATCCAAAAGAAAAAAAGGGAATTGCCCTCGGTATTTGGTCTATGACTATTGTTATTGCTCCTGTTATCGGTCCTCTTTTGGGAGGATGGGTCACTGATACTGCTTCTTGGAGATGGTGTTTTTATATCAATCTTCCTTTCGGAATTATATCTAGTCTAATCGTCTACTATATCTTCAAAAAAGATATAGCTAAAGAAAAAACAATTAAAGAGCCTGTGGATATAATTGGATTTATATTTTTAGCCGTTGGTGTTGGGTCTTTACAACTTATGTTAGACAAGGGAAATGATTTAGATTGGTTTTCTAACAATACTATCATTGCACTTAGTATATCAGCTTTTATTTTTTTAGTTCTTCTGGTCATCTGGGAGTGGCACCATGAATCACCAGTTGTCAATGTTCGATTATTTTTAAACAGAAATTTTTGTGTGGGATCATTCTCCCTGATGTTTTCTGTCTTAGCCTATTTTAGTGGTGTCGTTGTCATACCACTCTGGTTGCAAAATTATATGGGATATACTGCCTTTGTCAGTGGAAAATCAACCTGTACTTTAGGGTTAGCTATTTTGATGGTAGCTCCTATACTAGGTAAAAAAATAGATCATCTAGATTCTAGAAAAGTAGCCGCTTTTGGATTTTTTCTATTGGGAATATCCACGTTTCTAACATCAAATTATTCACCCCAAATAACTCCAAGTTATATTGGGCTAACCAGATTTTTTAATGGTTTTGGTGTGGGTATATTCTTCATATCCCTAAACACATTAACACTCTCAAACATCAGTAATGAGAACCTAGCTAGCGCATCTGGAATATACAACTTTATGAGAAATATTGGTAGTAGCTTAGGAACATCTTTAGTTATTCCTGCATGGAATCACACAATGGCTTTTCATCACACTATGATGGCTTCTGGCATAACATCTGCTAACACAAATATCAGTAGTACTATTGCTACCTCTGCACAATCTTTAACTTTAATAAATCAACAAGTTGTTGTTCAATCATCTATTATGGGAATTAACGATATCTTAATGGGAAGTGGAGTTATATCTCTTTTATTAATTCCATTTCTTTTCCTAGCCAAATCAACTAAAACAGCACTATAATATGGAATAAAAATTGCTTACTATAAGGGGTAGTAAGTAATTTTTTTATTGGAGGTTTTATATATGCAAAGTTTATTAAAAAATGGTTTTGTTCTAACTGAAAACGGCTTAATAAAAACAGATATTCTCGTTGAAAATGAAAAAATTAAAAATATTGGAAATATCACTTCAGAAAATTTTAATAGAATAGTTTATGATTATTCTAACAAATTTATTATTCCGGGTGGTATTGATGTTCACACTCATTTTAATATTGACGTTGGAATAAAATCGATAGATGATTTTTATTCTGGAGGTCTTGCTGCTATTTATGGTGGAACAACAACTATTATTGACCATCCCGGTTTTGGTCCCGATAAATGTCCATTAAATTTTCAAATAAAAGCCTACACAATGTTTGCAAAAAATTCTCCAGTTGATTACTCTTTTCATGGAGTTCTCCAGCATATCCCCGAGGATATAGAGGAGCAGATGCTAAGTTTAAAAAAACAAGGTATTACAAGTTTCAAACTATATGTGACCTACACATACCTAATGGATGATTATAAAATTTTAAAAATATTTGAAACTGCTAAAAAATTAGATATTGTTATCTGTGTCCATGCTGAAAATCATGGAATAATTGAATTTTTAAAGGAGAAATATAAAAAAGAAAAGTTGACAACCCCTATTTATCATAGTAAATCAAGACCCGATTACAGTGAAAGTGAAGCAGTTTATAGACTTTTAATTCTAGCAAAAACTATCACTTTTGAAAAATTATATTTCGTTCATATATCTTGCAAAAAATCTTTGGATATTTTAAAAAAGTTTAAGGACACTGGAATGAATTTCTTTGTTGAAACTTGCCCTCAGTACCTTATTCTCAATGAAGATTGTTATCTTGAACAAACTGGTGAAAACTATATTTTGAGCCCTCCCCTTAGAGATAAAGAGGATAATATCGCCGTTCAAAACTCTATAAACTCAAACTATATAGATGTTGTTGCAACAGATCACTGCACTTTTTCTCTTAAGGATAAAGCTTTGGGGAAAGATAATTTCTTAATCTGTCCAAACGGCATTCCCGGAGTACAAGAAAGAATTCCTATTATGTTTTCTGAAGTTTTAAGAGGAAACATAACAGCCAAAAGTTTTTTAAATACTTGTTCATTAAATCCAGCCAAAATTTTTGGTCTGTATCCTCAAAAAGGAAGTATTAAAATCGGAAGTGATGCTGATATAGTTATTCTCTCAGCAGAAAATTTCAATTTTACCAATCCTATTTCAAAAGCTAATTATAGTGTTTTTAAAAATTATACTTCTCTAGTTAAAGTTGATTCTACTTTTATTAGAGGAAATTTAATTTTAAAAAATGAAAAATTAATACTTCCAACTTTTAAAGGGGAGTTTCTAAAAAGAAAATAGAAAAGGGAGAGAAGTAAAATCCTCTCCCTCTACTTTTTATAAGCTGTTTCCTTCAGTGGCAATGATGTTCTAAGCTTTCCATCATATTTGTAATATGCTCCTTGAACTGCAGGTGCTGTTGGTATTACAACAATCTCTCCAACCCCCTTAGCCCCATAGGCCAGTTCCTCTTTATTTTTCTCTATAATTATAGGTTCAATTTCTGGAATATCTGTTGATCTTAAAAGACCAATTGTTCCAAACTTTGATTTTATAACTCCTTTCTCTACTTTTAAATCTTCAGTTAAAGCGTAACCTAAACCCATCACTACTCCACCTTCAATTTGCCCCTCCACATTTTTAGGATTTATTGCTCTTCCAACATCATGTGCCGCAACGACTTTTTTTACCTTTCCATCCTCCCCCAAAACAACAACTTGAGTTGCATATCCATAAGCTACATGACTTTCTGGATGCTCTTTTTCAGAATTCATTGGGTCTGTTATTCCAGAATATTCCCCTAAAAACTCCTGACCTTCCAATTGTTTTAAAGATTTATTTTCCAAAGCATCTTTTAATTTCAATGCAGCTCTTTTCGTTGCTTCTCCTGTAAAAACTGTTTGTCTTGAAGCAGTAGTAGTTCCAGAGTTTGGAGTTCTACTCGTGCTAGGCATTTCTACAACTATATCCTTTGGCAACAATCCTGTGGCTTCACAAACCATCTGTAAGGCAACAGTCCCCATTCCTTGTCCTATGCAAGCCGCACTTGTTCTTATATGAGCTTTTCCATCTTCTATTGAAATCAAACATCTACCGATATCGGGTAATCCTACTCCTATTCCAGCATTTTTAAACGCACAGGCTATACCAACTAACCTATTATTTTCATAGACATCTTTAACCGCTAATAAAGTTTCTTTCAAAGCTGTCCCTGAATCTGCAATCTGTCCATTTGGTAAAATCATACCCGGTTCTATAGCATTTCTATAACGTATTTCAAAAGGTGAAATTCCAACCATCTCTGCTAACTTATTTAGATTACTTTCAGTAGCAAATGCTGATTGAGTTACTCCAAATCCCCTAAATGCACCACCAATCGGATTGTTAGTATACACCGCTATCCCCTCTATATCTATATTGTGATAGTTATATGGTCCTGCTGCATGAGTACACGCTCTTTGAAGTACAGGTCCTCCTAAAGAAGCATAAGCTCCCGTATCTGCTAAAATTTTGGCTTTCATTCCCAAAAGTTTTCCATATTCATCACACGCTGTCGTCATCTCTATTTTCATTGGATGTCGCTTAGTACTCACCACCAAACTCTCTTGCCTAGTCAATGTAAATTGAACTGGAACTTTCAAGTTCCAAGCTAAAAGAGCTGCGTGATGCTGAACAGACATATCCTCTTTTCCACCAAATCCACCTCCTACATAAGTGCTCTCCACTTCAACTTGAGAAGGTTCCAATCCTAAAAGCCTTGAAATTTCTCTTTGCTCATCATAGACACTTTGAGAACTTGTCATTATTTTTATACCATTTTCTTTGGGTATAGCTGTGGCACTCTCTGGTTCTAAGTAAGCGTGTTCTGTATATGGAGTATGATATGTATTTGTTACAAAACATACTTGGCTTCTTGTATAGCCTTATCTATATCTCCTCTTTTTAAAACTTGTTTAAATAATAGATTTCCCTTTTTATATATTTTTGGAGCATCCTCTTCTAAAGCCTCCTCAGGATTAACTAATGGTTCTAATACTTCATATTCAACTTTTACTAAATCTTTAGCTTTTTTTAAAATCTCTTTAGATTTTGCTCCTATTAAAACCAAAGCATCTCCCATATACCTAGTTATTTCACCTTCGTCTATCAAAGCGTCCCAATCTGATATAAAAGATAGATGTCCTATATTCCGATACCCCGGAACTTCTTTTGCCGTTACGACTCCCACAACGCCATCCAATTTTTTTACTTCACTTGTATCTATTTTTTTTATTAAAGCTCTTGGATGAGCTGTTCTCACTGCTCCCCCAAATATCATTTTAGAAACTTTTATATCCTCTGCATATTTTCCAACACCCAATGTTTTTTCTTTGGCATCAACTCTAAAAGTATTTTCTCCAACTAACCCCTTACATTTTACTTTGGGTACAACTTCTCCATTTCTAAAAATTCTTGCGGCTTCTTGTATAGCTTTTATTATTTTTACATACCCTGTACACCTACAAATATTTCCACGTAATGCTAATTTTATCTCCTCTTTAGTTGGTTCTAAAGTTTTTAAAAATACACCTTTCGCACTGACTACCATACCGGGGATACAAAAACCACATTGAACCGCTCCTTCGTTTGAAAAGGCATATGCAAATACATCCCTTTCGTACTCTGTCAATCCCTCTACCGTAAATACATTCTTTCCTGCCACTTTCTCCGTTGTAAGTAAACACGCTCTAAATGGTTTCCCATCAACAAGAACCATACAAGCACCACAAGCTCCCTCTCCGCATCCATTTTTTACTGCTATAAAATCCATATCATCTCTTAAAAAATCTAATAGATTTATATTTTTTTCTGTCTCTACAAGTTTCCCATTTATAGTTATTCTAAACATAGAGTCCTCCTATTCTATCTTGGTATTGACAACGCTTTTGTAGGACATTTTGATACACAAACTCCACATCCAAAGCATCTCTCTATATCTATAACTGCCTTCTTATTTTCTATCTCAATAGCTTTATAACCACAAACTATTTTGCAAATTCCACATCCTATACACTTGTCTAACTCAACTTTTGGCGGAACTGTCATATAGTTATTCTCTTTAATATTTTCCATATGCTTTATTGTTATCCCTCTTATTTCATCCAATGAACTATATCCATGAGCATCTAGCCAGTTACTAGTTTCCTTAGCGATTCTACCAAAAGCTTTAGGTCCCTCTATTATCCCTTGAGTACAAACTTGAACAGCTGTTGCACCAGCCATTATATATTCTATTACATCCTCTCCCTTTGTAACTCCTCCCACCGCAAAAATTGGGATTTTTACCGCTTGCGCAAGTTCATATACCACTCTCATAGCTATTGGTTTTATCGCCGCTCCTGACATCCATCCATATCCGCTTTTACTTCCCATATGTGGTTTTCCAGTTTCTAAATCGATTGATAAGCAAGGTCCCACAGAGTTTATTGCAACCAGTCCATCTGCACCTGCAGTCTCTAATGCTCTAGCTACATCTCCTAAATTTTCAACCCCTGGTGATACTTTCATAAACACTGGCTTTTTTGTTAGCATTTTTGCCATTTTTAAAGTATTTAACATGGGTGTTAAATCCCTTCCTACATAGTGACTTGAAATTTCATAGGCATCTGCAAATTTATCAACCATAGGTATCAGTTTTTTTATATCCTCTTTCACATATCCAAGACCTATTATAAGTGGCTCACCTGCAATTTTACATTTTTCATATTCCTGCTCTACCCAGTGCTCTGGAGATAATTCTGACCACAACTCCGTATTTAAAAAATGATGTCCTTTAAAATCATACATGCAAGGTTTTGGAATTTCCGCTGCTTTACTGGAGATTGTCTTGGCAACTACCCCTGCTGCTCCCCCTTCTATTGCTTCTTTTATAGCTTCAGCATCTTTTGATGGTGGTCCCGCTGCCACTATCACTGGATTCTCATACTCTAGTCCTGCAAAATTCACTCTTATATTAGCCATTTTTTCCTCCCAAAATCTATTTTTTATTAAGCTCATTGAATACAATATTTAAAATTAAGACCGTTAATGCCCCCAAAGTCACTGGACTTTGAAATAAAATTTTTCCCCATTGAGGAAAATTAGTAAATAGTTGCGGTGCTGCTATTGGAGATAATGCCATACCCAAACTTGTAGCTACTATTACAAGATTTTTATTTCCATCATAACTTATTGCCCCTAACCTTTTTATACCGTTAGCCGCAACTATCCCAAACATTATTATTCCTGCTCCACCTAGTACAGGTAAGGGAATTGATGTTAAAACTGCTATTAACTTAGGAAAGAAACTAACAACCAACAGAATTGCTCCAGCCGCGGTTCCAACAAACCTGCTTTTTACCCCTGTCATTGCAGCTATTCCCACATTTTGACCAAATAGGGAGTGAGGGAAACTATTAAAAAATCCAGATATAATACTTGTTAAACCATGTCCTCTTAAACCAGCCACAATTTTTTCCTGATTAGGTTCTACAGAGCATATATCAGACAGGTTTATCTGATTCCCCGTAGCATCTGTCATTATCACTAATTGAACTAAAAATAATGATAAGATAGCTGTTAATTCAAATTTTGGAAATCCAAATTGCAGTGGTGTATTTATTGTGAAAGCTGTAGCTTCATTTATGCTGGAAAAATCACTTAATCCCATTGGAATCGCTACCAACGTTCCTAAAAAAATACCCAAAAGAATTGCAATATTTCCTAAAAATCCTTTTGATAATTTTTGAATACCCAATATTATTACCACTGTTATCAACGCTAAAATTATATTTTTAATACTTAGATAACTTGAATTTTTAGGATTTCCAGCTATCCATCTCAAAGCTACTGGAATTAGTGACAATCCCATTGATGCCACAACAACTCCTGACACCAGTGGTGGAAAATATTTTAGAAGCTTCCCAAACATTGGTGCTACTAGAAATGCAAAAATTCCAGATACTATTGTCGCTCCAAACATAACCTGTAAACCAAAAATTGGATCCGTACCTCTATAACTCAATCCTACAGCAACTAAAGCTGAAACCCCTGCAAAACTCACTCCTTCAACTATTGGTAGTTTTGCTCCTACCTTTCCATGTATATCTAAGGTTTGAATAAATGTTCCAAGCCCAGCCATCATAAGTGTTGCACTCACTAAAGTGTTTATCTCTTCTTGACCTAGTCCTAAACTCTCTCCCAAAATCATAGGAACAGCTATAGCTCCTGCACACATTGCAGCAACATGCTGAATTCCCAATAAAAACATATCTTTTACCCTTAATTTCTGATGAACCTCTTCAACAACCTCTTTATCTAATTCCATAATTTTAACACCCATTTTTCCTCCGTTTTTAGACTCTTATTCTCTTAACCACATTTTTTTTGAAACCATTCTTGAATTTTTAAAAACCTCTTTCTCATCTAATGTCAATATTCTTCTATCTTTCATAACTACCTGACCATCTATAATTGTTGTTACAACATCTCTTCCCATAACTCCAAATATAAGATGACTATTATAATTTTCTTCATCTATCTCTGTCAAAGGATTGTAATTTACAATAATAATATCTGCTACTGCTCCACTTTTTAAAATTCCCATTGGTTCTTGAAAATATTTTTCTGCTATTTTTCTATTATTTTCAAAAAGCATTGTCGGTAATTCTAGCCAAGCAACTGATGGATCTCGCTTTTCATGCTTATGAATCATATTTCCAACTTTTAAAGATTCAAGCATATCACTTGTATATCCATCAGTTCCCAATCCTAAATGTATTCCTTTCGAATACATCTCTAACACTGGAGAGCATCCCACAGCATTTCCCATATTAGATTCTGGATTATGAACCACATTTGTTTTTGTATTTTTTAGAATCTCCATCTCTTTTTCATTGATGTAGATACAATGGACTCCTATTGTTTTCTCACCTAAAATACCAAATTTTGAAAGTCTCTCAACAACTCTTTCCCCATACTTCTCTAACGAGTCGTTCAAATCACCTATACCTTCAGCTATATGAACATGATATCCGACATCCAATCCATCTATAGAGTTTTGACATTTTTTCAAAGTTTCATCACTCAATGTAAATGAAGCATGGAGTCCAAACATTCCTTTTATCATATTTCCTTGTTCTCTTTGACACTTCTTTATAAATCTTATATTTTCATTGATTCCCTCTTCGGCAATCTCTAAACCATCTCTATCTGAGACCTCATAACATAAACAACTTCTAATTCCCACTTGCTTTGCAGCTTCTTCTATAACATCTAAACTCCCGCTTATAGAGTTTGGACCAGCATGATGATCAAATACAGTTGTTACACCATTTTTTATGGAATCTATGTATGTTGTCAATGCACTATATTTAATATCTTCGTGGTTTAATTTTTTATCTACTTTCCACCAAAGATTTTCTAAGATTTCTTGAAAATCTTTAGGTGTTTTGCCAGAGGATTTCATCCCTCTAGCAAAAGCACTATAAATATGGTGGTGTGTATTAATAAAACCCGGCATAATTAGATTACTTTCAGCATCAATAAACTCTTCATTGGGATATTTATTTTTTAAAATATCACTTTTTCCAACTTCTAGTATTTTTCCATCTTTTATTAAAACTCCTCCATTTTCAAAATATGGATATTCTTTATCGTGGGTAATTACTCTTCCATTTCCAATTAACATAAAACCACCTCTATTTTTTTCTAATAACCTCTCCTGCAAGAACTTTATTGTAATTACCATTTTCCAGTACAATATCTCCGTTTATTAAAACATAGTCTATTCCCTTAGGATATTGTATTGGGTCCACATATGTTCCCTTATCAATTACCCTCTCTAAATCTACAACTAAAATGTCTGCAAAATACCCCTCTTCTACGACTCCTCTATTTTTTATCCCAAAAGATTTAGCAGCTTTTTTTGTCATTTTAAAAATAGCCTCCTCTATTGCTAAGATCTTCTGCTCTCTAACATATCTTCCTAAAACTCTCGGAAACGAACCGTAAGCTCTTGGATGGGGTTTTCCAGTTAAAAGTCCATCTGTACAAACATTTTGCTCTGGTCTTTTTAAAATTTTAATAACATGTTCTTCTAGTCCATAGAAATCGACCATTCCCACGGCATTTTCCTCTTCTAACAAAAGATCAAAAGTTGCATTATATGGATCTTTTCCTCTAACTTTTCCAATCTCCAAAAGATTTTTTCCAATCAAATCACTATTTTTTTCAGTTTTTACTGATGTTACAAATATTTGATCTAACCCTGCAAATTCCACAAAGTTATCCCATCCCGGAATACCATTCTCCATATCATGAATCATTTTATTTCTACAACTTTCGTCCTCAAGTCTTTTCATCAATTCATCTGTTCCACCAGCATGAGCCCAAGGAGGTAGAATCACTCCTAACATTGTACTTCCTGCCGCATAAGGATATTGGTCAAATGATACCTCTATTCCCTCTTTTTTAGCTTCTTCTAGCAAATCTAGCATCTCATCTAAATATTTCCAATTATTTTTTCCACAAACTTTAAAATGGGAAAAATGTATTTTTACTCCAGATTTTTTTCCTATCTCTATAACCTCTCTCATAGAATTAACTATCGTATCCGCTTCGCTTCTTTGATGAACCACAAACACTCCATCAAACTCAGCAACTACCTTACACATTTCAATAATCTCTTTTGTTTCTGAATAAGCACATGGTATATATATAAGCCCTGTCGATAGTCCAAATGCCCCAGCTTCCATCTCTCTTCTTGTTATTTCACACATTTTCTCAATCTCTTCATCTGTAGCTGGACGCCCGTCTAATCCCATAGCTTCCATTCTTATATTTCCATGAGGAACTAAATATGCTTCATTCAATCCAACCCCATTTTTTTCCATCATTTTTAAATAGTTATCAGTAGTTTCATATTCCCAATTAATTTCATCTGATTCTCCATCTAGTCCTGCAATATTTTTTCTCCAAGAGCTTATATATTTTTTAGGCAATGGTGCCATTGAAATTCCATCTTGTCCAAGAACCTCCGTTGTTATCCCCTGTCTTATTTTTATTTCATTATATGGATTTACTAAAATCATCAAGTCAGAATGACTATGAGTATCTATAAACCCCGGACAAACTATTTTTCCAGTTGCATCAATAGTCTTATCACTCTCTTCATCTATTTTACCTACTGATTTTATTACATTATTTTCAATTAATACGTCACCTAAAAATGGTATTGTATTATTTCCATTTACAATCAACCCATTTTTTATTAATATTTTCATAAGCTCTCCTTTTCTCTATTTTTGGTAAAGAGATTTTAAAATTCCATAATAACCTTCTGTTCCCTTTATTAATTGCTCAACCTCTATGTGCTCGTCTATTGTATGAGCTAAGTTTTCTCTTGATGGACCAAAACCTACTGTTGGTATTTTCGCTTCTCCTGCATAGTGAGAACCATTTGTACAGAATGAATATTGTGTTATTTCAGGGGTTAATCCTACTGATTTTAATCCCTCATAAGCTATTTTTGTAAATTCATCATCTTTCTCATATAACCACCCTGGGAAAAATCTTTCTCCCTCTATTGTATTCCCTGTGTAACATCTCTCTTTGCCAACGGAATATGATACTTTTATCTTCATTTGCGGATCATTTTCCATAAGTTTTTGTGCTAACTCTTGCAATGATTTTATTACACTTTCCATTGTTTCTCCAACTAAAAGCCTTCTATCATAAGTAGCTCTACAATACTCAGGTACCACTGAAGCTCCCGGATATGGTGCTGACTTTATATCTACAAGTTCTAAAATCCCTTTCCCTAAAACGGAATGCACTGGTGGTTCCAATTTATTTATCTCTTGAACTACTGTAGCCATTTTATAAACTGCATTTATTCCTTTGTCTGGATTTGCTGAGTGTGCTGGTTTTCCAAATGTTTCTACAACTATTTCTCCTCTTCCTCTTTGACCTATTTTCAAGTTAAGTTCTGAACACTCTCCAATTACAACATAATCCGGTTTTACTGCTTCACTTATTTTTCTTGCTGCAATTCCCTCAAAACACTCCTCATGGACAACTCCGGCTACATATATTTCCCCTTCGAAATCTTTATTACAATCTTTGGCAAAATAAGCACACGCTGATATCATGGCTCCAACTTGTCCCTTCATATCTGATGTTCCTCTACCGTATATTTTTCCATCAGATATAGTTCCACCAAAAGGATCAAAGGTCCATTTACTTTTATCCGGAACTGGTACCGTATCTATATGTCCATCAAATAATATTTTTTTACCTGATTTTTTACCTTTAATTTTTCCAACTATATTTCCATACTCATCTACAAAATATTCATCAAATCCAAGTCTATCAAAAGCTTTTTTTATTACTTCAACTACTTCTCCCTCTTTTCCTGAATAGCTTGGTGCTTTTATTAACTCTTGACATAACTCTACAACTTTATTTTCTCTCTCCTTAGAAAACATTTTTTCCTCCTAAAACCTTTATTTTAAATTTAACTATTTTGTACATTCACCAAACCAAACTATATCTCTATATCTCTTTGGATCTGTATCTCCCTCTGTACTAAACAACAATACTTTTGAATCTTTATTAAGTTTTAATCTATCTCTTAGCTCTTTGTATTCATCATTTGTCATAATTTCATAGAGAACTCCCATAGTTACAGCCCCTGATTCTCCAGATTTTACTCTTTCATCTCCATCTAAAGGATTTCCTAATATTCTCATCCCATTTGCCGCACTCCAGTCCGGACATGATAAAAATGCCGTGCTATGATTTCTTAAAATCTCCCATCCTATTGTATTTGGTTCTCCACACGCTAATCCAGCCATTATTGTTTGCATAGCTCCACCCACAAATCTTGGTTTTCCATCCTTTGCTAAAGCTGACTTATATAAACAATCTGCTAAATCTGATTCAGCTATAACTGTAATCGGACAATTCTTTCCATATATAGAGGCAAATACTCCTTGAACTGCACCAGCTAAGGACCCCACTCCAGCTTGAACAAATATATGTGTTGGTCTATCTATCCCATAACCTTTTAATTGTTCAATAGCTTCTAAAGCCATAGTTCCATATCCTTGCATAATCCACGCTGGAATCTCTTCATATCCTTCCCACGCTGTATCTTGAACTACAACTCCATTTGTTTCTTTTGCATTTCTTGCTGCAAGTCTTACTGCATCATCATAATTCATATCTGTTATTGAAGCTTCTGCTCCCTCTTTTCTAATGTTTTCAAGTCTTGTTACAGATGATCCAAAAGGCATATACACAACAGATTTTTGATTTAATTTATTAGCTGTCCAAGCAACACCTCTTCCATGGTTTCCATCTGTTGCTGTATAAAATGTTACATCTCCTAACTTTTCTTTTATATCTTTAGAAATTAACCTTTCATAACCTAGGTTAGATATATCCTCATCTAATCTTGAAGCTAAAAATTTTGCCATAGCAAATGATCCACCTAAGACCTTAAATGCATTTAATCCAAATCTATATGATTCATCCTTTACAAATATTCTATCGAGTCCTATACTTTTAGCTATATTATCTAATTTAGCTAGTGGTGTTTCTTTATATTGTGGAAAACTACTATGAAAGTTCTTTGCTTTTACTACCTCTTCTTCAGTTAAAATATTTAAGCAACTTTCATAGTTTTCTCCCTTTTCAATCTCATTAAAAGTATATTTAATTCTATTTTTCATGTCTCACTCCTTGTCAATTTTTGTCTCCGTATGTTATAATAAGCAATTTCCATTCCAAAACAAAATTTTAAAAACACTATATTCGAGTCATAAATGTTATTCTTGAACATTACGTATATATTTTTTATATTTTTAAAAAGAAATATTTTTATGTTATATTATCATTATGATAAATATTATCATAATGATAATTCTTCATCTCTTGGTCTTTCGGAAAAAATATATTCCTAATTATCATTATGAGAATTTTTTAAGGAAGTGATTTATGGAAAAGATATTAAACAATCTAAAAAAAGATATTCAAAAATTTGCTGAAACTATCTCTCAAATTATTCAAATTGATGTTGAAATTATGGACAAAAATTTTATTAGAATTGCTGGAACTGGTCGGCTTAAAAATAAAATTGGACGATCTATGACAGAGGAATCCCATATCTATAAAAAAGTTTTAGAAACTGGAAAAGAATATGTAATTTTAAATCCAAAAGAGAGTATCCATTGTAGTAAGTGCCCATCTATTGAAAACTGTAAGGAAAAATTGGAAGTTTCAACACCTATTTTTTTAAACAATGAAGTTGTTGGAGTTATTGGACTTATTTGCTTCAATAATCAACAAAAATTAAATTTTATTGATAAACAGGAAAAATATTTAACTTTTTTAAAACAGATATCCGGTTTCATTTCGTCTCAAGCCTATCTATTTTTAGAAAGTTCATCTGCCGAATCCAAAAAAGAATTTTTAAAAGTTATACTTAATAAGATAGAGGAGGGGATTCTAATATATGATAATAACTATCAATTGACTCATATGAATGAGGTTGCCATAAAACTTTTTAATACTAAAATACTTCAAGAAAATCTTTTTATCCAACCTTTAAACGACAATTTTCTAGGAAAAAATGCCTATTCTATTATCTATAATGATAAAAAACTTGATGTTTTTGGAGAAATTTTTACTTTCTCCTCCTTTGAAAAGGTACTGATCTTTAAAGAAAAAAAGTCTATCCACAACTCAATACTACACGTCACAAATTCAACCACAGGAACTCTTGTTAAAGATTTTATTTTCTATTCAGATTCAATGAAAAAGATATTTGAGCGAATTAATAAAATATCAAAAAATCCATCCACAGTTTTAATAACAGGTGAAAGTGGAACAGGTAAAGAGATAATTGCCAGAACCATTCATATGAATAGTAATAGAGTCAATCAACCTTTCATAGCAATAAATTGTGGAGCTATTCCAGAAGCTCTTCTCGAAAGTGAATTTTTTGGTTATGTGAAAGGGTCCTTTACAGGTGCTGATCCCAGAGGAAAGATTGGAAAATTTGAGCTTGCCAATGGTGGAACTCTATTTTTGGATGAAATTGGAGATATGCCTTTATATATGCAAATTAAGTTACTGAGAGTTTTACAGGAAAGAAAGATTATAAGAATTGGATCAAATCAACTCATTGATGTAGATGTTCGGATTATCGCTGCAACAAATCAAAATTTAGAACACTTGGTGGAGACAGGGGAGTTTAGAAAAGATTTATATTATAGACTCAATGTTGTTCCTATCGAAGTTCCTCCTCTAAGAAAAAGAACTGGCGATATCTTTATTTTTGCAGAACATTTTGCTGAAAAATATGCTACTCTTTTTAAAAAAAATTTTACTAGTATTTCATCTGAAGTTTTAAATATCTTTGAAAAATACGAATGGCCAGGAAATGTGAGAGAACTTGAAAATACAATTGAATATATGATTAATTTAATGGGTGAAAGCGGAGTTTTATCGTATAATCACCTTCCACAAAAATTGCTCACAAATAAATCTGCTGAAGCTCCCCAAGAAAGAAGCCTCAAAAGCATAGAGATTGAAATGATAAGTAATCTTTTAAAAAAATATGGAGATTCAACAGAGGGAAAAAAACAAATTGCCAAAATTTTAGGAATTGGAATTGCAACTCTATATAGAAAAATAGAGCAATATAATTTAAAACACTAGGATATTACCATATTCCTAGTGTTTTCTTCTACTTTCTATAACAGCTCCATAGCATTTTAAATACTCTAACTCTTCGCCAGATATCACAATATCTGAATATCTCTTTTTGTCATTATTGTCAGACACAAGTCTCACTTCATTTTTATTAATTTTAAGCCGTTTAACATATGTTTGATCGTGATAACTAAATACACATACCTTCCCCTCTATCATCCTCATTTGATTCTGATTAGGATCAATTATAGCCAAATCTCCATCTGATAAGGTAGGGAACATGGAATCTCCACTGACTTCTACTAAAAACGCATTTTTAGGTAGCTCTACATCTTTAATAGTAGATAGTATCTCTATTCTTGTATTGTCTTCAAAATTTATGTGCCCTAATCCAGCAGCTGCCTTACCTAAAACTGGTAGAGATATCATCTCTGCCAGTTTTTTACTCTTTATCTCTTCCTCTTTTTTCTCCAATCTTTTTTTTATTAAATCCGGAGTTCTATCATAAGCAACTATATATCTGATTTCATCCGCTTCTTTATCTATTCTTATAAACTTTTCAATGAACCTTTCCACAAAATCATCTTTAGGAATTCTAATTCCTTTTCTATAATGTCCTACCACAGATAGAGAAGAATCTGTTTGTTTTGCTATATATTCCAATGTATAATTATTTTTCATCATCATTTTTTCTAAATAATTACCAAATTTAGTCTTCACATTATCCTCCCTTCTTAATTCTTTTTCCTTATTATACTATTTTTCTACAAAAATGTAAAAAAATATTTGATTTTTTTTCTACATTAAAGTATAATTTCAGTAGATAGATTTTTATTTTTTTTATTTTTTTATTATACATTTATGTAGAAAAATCTGAGGAGGGATTTTTATGAGATTTAAAAGAGTTTCTAATCATTTTTGGAGAGTTGAATCTAATGGAATTTTTATTGTTGGAACTTGGGAGCAGTGCCAAAAAGAACTACTTAATCTATGTTTAGATAAATGCCTTTTAAAAAACTAATCTCCCTATTAACTAAAAATTTTGGATAGTACCTCTCTAATTTTACTATCCTTTTTTTATTTTTTGCTTCAATAAATTTATTCTATCAATATAAAGTATTTATTTTTTCTATATTTAGTTTTTCTATTTTTTTAATATTAATTTCACATATTTTTGTACAAATATTTTTTTATTAAAATTCCTATTCCCCTTATTTTTCGAGACTTTTAATAAAAATTAGAAATTTAATATAATTAAAAAATCAGAAATTAATTTCACATTGAAACAATATATTTTACTTTATCTAACTATAAAAAGTATTATAATTATATACAAAGTCTAGTTATAGTACTTTTAGGAGGTAAAAAATGCAAGAATTACTAGAGAAATTGGTTAAAAAGCACAAAAAAACAACCGAATTGGGGAAAGTAGCAAATTATATCCCTGAATTGGAAAAAACAAATCCTAAAGATCTTGGAGTATATATTTTAGATAATGAGGGGAATGAATATTTTGCTGGAGATTATGATAACAAATTCACAGTACAAAGTATCTCTAAAGTAGTTGCTCTTATGCTCGCTATCTTAGATAATGGAGAAGAGTATGTTTTTTCTAAAGTAGGTATGGACCCAAGCGGGGACCCATTCAATTCTATCAGAAAATTGGAGACCTCCAGTAGAAGAAAACCATATAATCCTATGATTAACGCTGGAGCTATCGTTGTATCTTCAATGATTAAAGGTAACGACGCAAAAGATAAATTCAACCGACTTCTTGAATTTTTTAAAAAAATAACGGAAGACCCTTCTCTTGAACTAAACTCCAAAGTTTATCTAAGTGAATCTGAGACGGGTAATAAAAACAGAGCTATTGGGTATTACTTAAAATCCGAAGGGATTATTGTAGGAAATGTGGAGGAAGCTTTAGAGGTTTACTTCAAACAATGCTCTATTGATGTAACCACTAAAACAATTGCCAAACTTGGTCTTTTTCTAGCTAATGAAGGACAAACCAGTAGTGGTGAACAAGTCGTCTCAAACAGAGTCAGCCGAATTGTAAAAACGCTTATGGTTACGTGTGGAATGTATGACAACTCTGGGGAGTTTGCCGTAAGAGTCGGTCTACCATCAAAGAGTGGAGTTGGAGGAGGAATTGTTTCTGTTGTTCCACACAAAATGGGAATTGGTATTTATTCCCCCGCTCTTGATCAAAAAGGAAACCCGATAGCTGGTGTCTGCCTCTTAGAAGATCTTTGTAACGAACTTAAATGTAGAATATTTTAAACACACACAATCTATTACACATTATACGAGGAGGAACAATGTATATTATTAACACACTTAACAACATTTTATGGTCTTATGTTTTGATTGCAGTTCTTATTATCTCCGGATTATATTTTACTTTTAAATTAAAATTTGCAAATATAACCGAAATCAAAGAGATGTTTAGAGTTATGTTTGAAAAAGGCAATGGAAAAGGAGTTTCACCATTTCAAGCATTCTGTATTAGTGCCGGCTCTAAAGTTGGAACCGGAAGTTTAGCGGGGGTTGCTCTTGCTATATCAGTCGGTGGTCCGGGTTCTATATTTTGGATGTGGATTTTAGCTTTGGTCGCTGGTAGTCTAAGTCTGGTAGAAAATACTTTAGCTCAAATATATAAGAAAAAAGAGGATGGTATATTTGTTGGAGGACCAGCATATTATATGGAATTGGGTATGAATAAAAAATATCTTGGTGTAGCATTTTCTATTCTGATTACAATTACGTACGGCTTTATTTTTAATGCCGTTCAAGCTAACACAATTACAGTAGCTTTTCAACATGCTTACGGCATTGATCAATTTTATGGAGCTATCGTTTTAACCGTATTAACAGCTCTTATTATTTTAGGTGGAGCTCATAGAATAGCAAAAGTTTCAGAGATTATTGTTCCTATTATGGGTGTATTTTATTTGGTTGTTGCTCTTTTTATAGTTCTAAAAAACATCTCAGCTCTTCCTAAAGTATTTTCATTGATTATGACAAATGCTTTTGATCCCGCTGCTGCTGGTGGTGGAGTTCTTGGAATTATTGTCATGGAAGGTATCAAAAGAGGTCTTTTCTCAAATGAGGCGGGTATGGGTTCTACTCCAAATGCTGGTGCCAGTGCTTCCACTGATCATCCATTTAAACAGGGATTAGTTCAAACTTTAGGAGTTTATGTAACTACACTAGCCATCTGTTCTGCTACAGCCTTTATTATTCTTTTCTCTGGAGTGTTGGGAAATACACCTCACAAAGGTATTGAACTAACTCAAACTGCTATGATACATGAACTTGGAACTTTTGGTAGAATTTTCTTGATAGCCTGTATATTTTTATTTGCTTTCTCATCAGTTATCGGAAACTATTTCTACGGAATTGTCAATATAGCCTATACCGAAAAAAAATGGCTTGAAAATCCATTTAAGATTGTTGCTCTCGCTATGGTTTTCTGGGGTTCTATCAAAGATGCTCCCTCAGTTTGGGCTATGGCAGATTTATTTATGGCACTCATGGCACTTTTTAATATCTATGCTATCACTAAACTTCGAGTTCCAGCTATTGAATGTATCCATCAATATTTAAAAGAGAGAAAAGCTAACAGAAATCCAGTTTTCACCAAAAATGTTCTTTCTAACTCCACTGGTGTAGAGTGTTGGGATGATAATGGAGAAGTTCCTCTTTAATTTCTCAAATGAGTATAGTCTATTAAGCAAAAATGGATGGACAATTAAGTCCATCCATTTATATATATTCCAACTCTTAAATAATTTTTCTTTATAGTGTCACACCATTTTTAAAAATAGCTATCTCTTTGAAGTTAGTAATCTCATTATTCGTTTTTCTACCTTCAACCACTTCTATTATATAGTCTACAAAATCATTTAACATATCTTTCATTGTAACATTACTATTCAACAATTTTCCTGCATCAAAATCGATCCATTTTGGTTTTTTCCTAGCTAATTCGCTATTTGTAGATATCTTTATTGTTGGAACAAATCCACCATATGGAGTTCCTCTGCCTGTTGTAAAAAGAACTATATGTGCTCCAGCAGTTCCCAAGGCTGTTGTAGCAACCAAATCATTCCCCGGCGCTTCAAGAAGTACTAATCCCTTCGATTTAACTACCTCGCCATATCTCAACACATCTTTAACTTTAGAAACTCCTGATTTTTGAGTACATCCCAACGATTTATCTTCCAATGTTGATATCCCCCCTCTTTATTTCCCGGAGATGGATTTTCATAAATAGACTGATTATACGATATAAAATATTTTTTAAAATCGTTGACCATACCTACTGTTTTATTGAATATATCCTCATTTATACATCTCTTCATAAGTAACGTTTCTGCTCCAAACATCTCTGGAACCTCTGTTAAAATTGTCGTTCCATTGTGTTCTACTATATAATCAGAAAATTCACCTACCAATGGATTTGCGGTTATTCCAGAAAATCCATCTGAACCTCCACATTCAAGTCCCACAACTAAATCTCCGAACTCTCTTTCCACTCTTGATTCAGAAATAACCTTGTCATACAACTCCTTCAGAAGTTCTACCCCCTCTTCAATTTCGTCCTCTGAATCTTGTGCTATTAAAAATCTTACTCTCTCTTCATCGAATTCACCCAAAGTTTCTTTAAACTCTTTCACTTGATTATTTTCACAACCCAGACCTAAAACTAAAACTCCCCCTGCATTAGGATGCGTCACTATATTCTGAAGTGTTGTTCTGGTTGTTATATGATCTTCCCCCAGTTGTGAACAACCATAGTTATGCTTAAATACATTTAATCCATCTAACATAGATGTGTCAAATCTTCTCTTAAACTCCTCTATTATATTCTCTCCAACCCCATTTACACACCCTACAGTTGGAATAATCCACAGCTCATTTCTAATGCCTATTTTATTATTTTTTCTTAAATATACATTTACTTTTCTTCTTTTAGTCCCATTCAAATCCAAACCTTCTGAATCCACATACGAATATGTATTCAAATCATTTAAGTTTGTTTTTAAATTGTGCGTATGTATCCATTGTCCCGCTTCTATATCTTCCAAAATATGACCTATTGGCATCCCATATTTTATTATGTCTTTATTTTTTTTCAATGGTTTCAGAGTAAATTTATGTCCTTTTTTTATATCTTCTTTTAATTCAATCTTTAAATTTTCAATTTCTACAATGTCTCCCTTATTTATAGGCAAAAGAGCGACTGCAACATTATCTTTTTTATTTATTTGTATATATTTTTTCAATTTACCCTACTCCTTTGAAGAATTTTTCACTCTTTTTTTCCTTGAATTCGTATTTTTTCTCCAATGTTTCCAGACAAAATAACATTTTCAAAAGTTACGTTTTCTGCATTTGCTATAAAAAAACCACTTTTACTCTCTTTTTCAATATAAGACATCATAGCTGGATAATCCCCTTCTACATCTTCCTTTGTAAAATTTATCTCTATATTTTTAAATCTTATATTCTCAATAGGTTTTTCCGGCAAACCATATAAAAACCCAGCACAAATCTCTGTATTTTCACATATGATATTTTCAAAATCCAAATTTTTTATATGAGGTGTCCCCTTATCCACTGGAAGTTTTTCCTTTGTATAAACATACTCTGTTTTTCCATCTGGATCACAAAAATAAAAGGAATTAAAAACAAATGGAACTTTAACTTCATCCATATATACGTCTTTTACAGTAATTCCATCAATAACTCCCTGCTCTCCCCTACCTCTTCTTGTTTTTACTCTAATTCCCTTGTCCGTTTTATAAAAAATACACTTTTCTATATTTATATTCTTTACTCCCCCAGACATTTCGCTCCCTATAACTACTGCTCCATGTCCATATTTCATCAGACAATTCCTTATTTGAAAATTTTCAGATGGTGTTTTTAATCTTTCC
The DNA here is from genome assembly GCF_977044495.1 of Cetobacterium sp. Classification (NCBI taxonomy): domain Bacteria; kingdom Fusobacteriati; phylum Fusobacteriota; class Fusobacteriia; order Fusobacteriales; family Fusobacteriaceae; genus Cetobacterium; species Cetobacterium sp. The sequence goes on from NZ_CDRRQU010000003.1 coordinate 71,185, forward strand.
CCCAAATATAACTTTCCAGATTTTATTGCTATACAATCATCTCCAACTGAAAAATCTATTCCTATATACTCCACATCTTTACATGATTCCGGATCTATTCCATCAGTATTTGGAGAGTCTGCTGGATTTTGAATTTTTAAATTTATAAACTTTAAATCTTTAGAAAAAAATGGATGAACTGTCCATGATGGAGAATTTTTTATTGTTATCCCCTCTAAAGTTATATTCTTACAATTATTTAAAAATATTGTTCGTGGTCTCCATGCTCCTCGCTTAACTTTTGCATTCTTCCACCAGTTTTCTTCAGAGGCCTGACCATTTATCATCCCCTCTCCAACTATCTTTACATTCTCTACATTTATTCCTGTAATAATTGATGAATAGCTATCCAACGGGTTCCCTTCCCAAGTTCCTAAATAATACTCCTCATCTTTTTCGTTTTCAATCAATCCCGGAAGTATTCCAAAATTATCACGATTAGTGTCTCCTAAAATTTCGGCTCCAACATCTAATTCAATAGTTATATCGCTTTTTAAAAACAGAGATGTCAGCAGATACTTTCCTTCAGGAATATACACTCTCCCATTTTTAGGACAAGACATAATAGCCGTTTGTAAAGGAAGAGTATCATTTGATACTCCATCTCCTTTCACTCCAAATCTCCTAACATTCAATGAAAAACTTTCACTCTCTGTCATAAGCTCTACTTTTTGCAACAATAGATTTCCATCATAAATTTCTAAAACATAACTCGTTTCTGGTTCTAACCCATAGACACTATTGACTGTTTTCTCTATCTCAAAACTCTGTTGTCCTACCTTAACTCCCAATCTTTTTTTTAAATAAAATTTATCCTCATTATTTATTTCAAAAGTAAAACTTCTTGAATTTATCAGTACTATATTTATCTCCATATTTTACCTCTCTTATCCTTTTACCCCTCCAGCTGAAATTCCATCTACAAAGTGCCTTTGAGCACAGAAAAATACAATTAACGAAGGTGTTAGTCCTATTATTGACATTGCTAAAATTTGATTCCAATTGACATTACTACTCACATCCATAGACATTTTCAGTGCCAATGCTACCGGATATTTTTCAACACTCGATAAGTAGATTAAAGGTCCCATAAAATCATTCATTGTCCACATGAATTGAAATAATGCAATCGATATTATAGCTGGTTTTAACATTGGAACCATTATATATACAAGTGTTTGTAAAGAGTTACATCCATCCACACAGGCAGCTTCTTCAATTTCTTTAGGAAGTCCTCTTATAAATTGAATCAACATAAAAACAAAGAAAGTATCTGTGGCAAAGGCTGCTGGAACAAATAGTGGCAAATATGTATCTAACCATCCAAAATTTTTATACATTAAGAATTGAGGAATTCTTAAAACCACATTTGGTAACAAAAGAGTCGATATCAAGATTCCAAACATTATCTTTTTACCTGGGAACTTAAATCTTGCAAAACCATAAGCTGTTAAAACTGCTGACACAATTGTTAAAGCAACTTTTGGTATAACAATCTTAAATGTATTTATAAAGTATGTTGTAAATGTGTATTCTGTTGAAGTTTTCCATCCATTTATATACCCACTAAAATCAAACTTAAAATCTTTTGGTATAAATCCTATATTTGTAAAAATATCCGCATTCGTTTTAAAAGAAGCTCCTAATAACCAAACCAAAGGATATAACATAGCTATTCCTACTGTAGCAAGAGTTAGATATCTCAGTCCAACCTTTATTCCTGATATTATACTTCTTTTTTTAGCTCTTAGCAGATTTTCTTTTCTTATATCACTCGAAATTCCATCTATCGCTATCCCTATATTTTTTACATTTTCCATTTTTATTCCTCCCCACTATCAGAGTAGTGCACCCAATATTTTTGACTTCTAAATGAAAATACTGTAAATACCATTATTATTAAAAATAGCATCCATGATATTGCTGAAGCATACCCCATTTGATAATAATTAAACGCATTGTCATATATCAATAATGGTAATAATTTCGTTGAGTTAAGTGGACCTCCCCCTGTTATGATATATGGACCATTAAATTCTTGGAAAGCTTGAATAAGTTGCATAATAAAATTAAAAAATATAACTGGTGATATCATTGGAATCGTTATATTTAAAAACATCATTGTTTTTGAAGCTCCCTCTATTCTTGCTGATTCATATAACTCCTCCGGTATATTTTTCAAAGCCGCTAAAAATATCACCATTGCTGATCCAAACTGCCAAGCTCTTAAAAGACTTACTGTAAATAGTGCATATTTTGGATCTCCTAACCACGATATAGGATCCATTCCTAAATATCCGATTATTATATTTATCAAACCTTGATCCGAAAATAAAAATCTCCACAAAACAGCAATTGCAACACTTCCACCTAATATAGATGGTATGTAGTAAGCTGTTCTAAAAAAGTTTATTCCTTTTAATTTATAATTTAAAATATTGGCTATAAACAGTGCAAAAGCTAATTTTATTGGTACTGTTATAAATACATATTTTAAAGTATTGGATAAAGTTTTTAAAAATAATGGGTCGCTAAATAGCTTTATATAGTTTGAAAAACCTACAAATTTTGGTGCACTTAACAGATTATAATTTGTAAAACTTAACCAAAGTGACGAAACAAATGGGTATGCTGTAAAAATCAAAAATCCAATTATCCAAGGAGCTATAAATAAATATCCATTAATTTGCTTACTTTTCACTACTCATCACATCCTTTTTCTAAATACAAATATTCGCTATATGCCATTAAAAATATTCCACTACCTTTTACATCATCAGAAACTACTGGTTCTGATAAGTAGTATTCATAACTTCCATCTCTTTCTTGACCACCAAATCCACCTAATCCTGCAACTAAACAAATCCCATTTAAAGTTAAATTTTTATTTTCTTCTTCCTTTAGATACTCTTCACAAACTCCTTCAAATACTTTTTTTCCAATCCCCGAGTATTTTTCACCTATATATCCCAGTCTTGAACCTTTCATCATAGCATAAGCTACCATCAAAGACCCTGAAGTTTCTAAATAATTCCCCTCTTCACCTTGCTTATCCACAACCTGATACCACATATTTTTGTCTAAATCTCTGTATCCATCTATTCCTCTTATCGCTTCTTTAAATAGAATTTGAAGTCCTCTGTATTCATTAAAAATCTCTTCAGACATATATTCTAAAGTGTCCACTGTCGCCATTAAATGCCATCCTATAGCCCTCAGCCAAAAGTTTTTAGAAAGTCCTGTTTCTGGTACTATCCAGCTACATTTTTTAGCAGTATCCCATCCGTGGTAATGAAGTTTTGCTTTTTCATCAAACATATTTTCTCTGACATTAATAAAATGTTTAAAAATATCTCCATAGTTTCTCTTTCCATTAAATTCTGTTTCATATCTTATATAAAAAGGCTCTACCATATACATTCCATCTAACCAAACTTGATTTTCATATCTTTTTTTGTGCCAAAAATTTCCTTGTGGAACCCTTGGATGTTCTAAAATTTGGTTATATAATTTTTCAATTGCTTTTCTATATCTTTCATCCTTTGTAAAACTATACACATCAAACAAAACTTTACCTGCATTTATGTTATCTATATTAAACTCATCTTTTTCGTAACCCTTTATAGCCCCATTTTCATCTATAAACTCTTTGAGATAGTTGTATATAAAGTTTAAGTACTCATCTTTTTTTGTCGTTTTATACAATAACATTGCTCCTTGCAATAAGCATCCATCTTCATAACACCATTTTCCTTTATATGACTTATAACTATTCAAATAGTCACTTATATACTTCTTAGATCTAATATTTATAGAATCCAATTTTGTTACCTCCCATAATTATTTTACACTAGTATCCTAGTAAACATTTTGAAAAAAGTCAAGTTTTTTTATTTTAAAATAGTTTTTATTGTTTTTATATCGAATTTTTTGTTTTTATAATGTAAACTTGAAATCGGTTTTATCAGAATTTTTATATTAAAATTTTGCACATTTTAATATTTCTGATATAATAAATACAGAATATTAAAGAATTATTGGAGGTATACCTTGAACTTATCAAAAATCAATCGTCAATTTGGTGAGAATGCAAAAAATTTTATATATAGAGTTTTAAAAACAAATATAATGATCCTCAACATTAAACCTGGAACTGGCATCAGTGAATCTGATATCGGTGAAACTCTAGGGGTTAGCCGAACACCAATTAGAGAATCAGTTGTTAAACTATCTGAAGAAAGACTTATGGATGTCTACCCTCAAAAGGGATCGTTCGTATCATTAATTGATTTAAAATTAGTTGAAGAAGCTTTTTTTATGAGAAGAACTGTTGAACGAGAAGTTTTAAAACTAGCTACAATAAGTTTCTCAGATCAAGCTCTTTAATAGCTTGAAAAAAATTTGAAATTTCAAAATATCATTGCTCAAATTGAAGAGGATCACACAGAATTATTTTTTTTAGATAATGATTTTCATAGAATTATCTACAAAGAAGTGGGAAAGGAAAGGGTTTGGGAAGCAGTTCAGTCGTTGAGTACTCACTACGATCGTGTTAGATTTTTGGATGCCATTGAAAAAACGAATCTAGTTCCAACCCTTGATCAACATAGAAATATTATCAATATAATCAGGGAAGGAAATACCGATAAAGTGGATGAAATTATCGACAAACATCTTTCAAATTTTAAAAATAAAATGGGATATCTGATTGAAAAGTATCCTGATTACTTCTTAAAATCTTAAGATATAAATAAAAACCTACTGTTATTTATGAGTAGGTTTTTATATTTTTCTTTCCCAGTCTACTTTTTTATACAGAACAAATGAGAATACTAGAGCAAAAAGATTGCTAAATAACATAGAATACCATATTGAAAACTCATATAAAAGCAACACATTCTCAAATATAAATATAAAGGGAACTCTAAATATCCAAACTCTTCCAAAATGACAATACATTCCAAATTTTGTATGACCAGTACCTTGAAATACCGCTGCTAAAGGTTGAAATATAGCCCATGGAATAACACTTACCAACATAATTTTTAGATAATTTATTGAATGACTTTTTATTTGAATATCTGAAGTAAACATATCTACAACTGGATTTAAAATCAAAAACAAACTGACCATTGATACCATTCCGACAAACAATCCGCAAATAACTCCAGTTCTTAACATATCCTTTGCTTTTTTTATATTTCCAGCTCCAACATTTTGTCCTACCAAAATGGCAACTGCTGTTCCTATTCCATTTATCAATACATAAATTATATTATTAATTCTATTCCCCACTCCATAGGCCGCCAAAACTTCCGTTCCATATTTAACGACAAAAACATTTATTATTATAAAACTTAAAGAGTTGGTGACCGTTGTAAGAGAGGAGGGAATTCCTAGTTTCAATATTCTATAGAAAACCTCTTTTTTTATTTTTAAAAATTCAACTCTTATCTCTTTTTTTAGATAGAGTTCATATATACAATAACCACCTAAAACTATATTTGCTATCAATGTCGCCGCTCCAATTCCATATAACCCCAGTTTAAATTTATTTATGAATAAAGAGTTTAAAAATATATTTAAAACTGTTGAAATTGCTATTAAATATAAAGGATTCATACTTTTTCCTTTTGAATTTTTTATAGTTACATATGCTGAAATTATAAAAGTCATTGGAATTGTCAAAAATATAAATTTTATATAGAGACTACTCTTTTCTAATAACTCTCCACTCGCTCCTGAAAATTCCAATATTTTTTCACAAAAAATAAAAGATAGGATTGTTATACATAAAGAAACTGCTATATTTATACTCAATAATTGACTATTTGTCTGTATGACCTCCTCTCTATTACCTTTTCCTACCAACTGGCTTATAATAACTCCTCCACCTACCGCAAAACCCCCACCTACACCAACTATCATCTGGGTGATTGGACTTGTGAATGATGAAGTCGCCAATTCTACTCCCCCCACTTTACCCATATAGTAGGAATCTGCCAAATTGTATAAATTTTGTAAAAAATTTGATAATATTATTGGACTAGCTAACAAAATTAAATTTTTCAAATCTCTTTTCTCTAATCCCACTCCTCTAATTTTTTCTCTCATTATGATAATCCTCCGTTTATTTCATACTATTTTAGAACTTTTTAATTTAAAAAAATATAATAAAAGTTTGACTTTTTTATTTTTTTAAGGTACATTTTAGTATAAATACATTTCAACTTGTATCCTAGAATGTTAACATACTAATAAACAAGTTTCAATGAGAAAATTTTTTATACACGGGAGGTATATTTTATGAATTTCAAAAAATTGCTTTTATTGAGTTCAGTTGTTGTAGGGATGGTACATCCAACAATCTCTTTAGCCAGTTCTAAAGTTGTGAACTTAAAAATGTCTTGGTGGGGTGGAGACGATAGACACAAAAAGACTTTAGAAGCTTTAAAACTTTTTGAAGAGAAACATCCAAATATTAAGGTCAAAGGAGAATACGGTGGATGGAGTGGATGGCAAGAAAAAGTTACTACTCAAATAATTGGAAATACAGCACCAGATGTTATGCAGATTAACTGGAATTGGATCGATCTTTTTTCAAAAGATGGAAATGGATTCTATGATCTAAATAAACTTTCAGACACTATTAACCTTAATAACTATGACTCTGAGATACTTGAACAATGTTCTGTCAACGGAAAATTAAATGCACTCCCTATTGGAATAACTGGGAAAGTATTCTATATAAATGAAACGACTTATGCTAAAGCTGGACTTCCAATTCCTAAAAATTTTGATGAGATGCTTGCGTCTGCTAAAGTTATTAGAGAAAAACTAGGAAATGATTACTACGCTTTTGATACTGATGCTTATGGTGCCCTTCTTCTTATGCTTTATAAATTGGAACAAGAGACTGGGAAACCATTTATTGTTGATAACAAAGTTGCTTATACAGAAGCTGAATTTGTTGAAGCAATCAATTTTTATAATAATTTAGTTGAGCAAAACGCTTTGCCATCTCTTAAAGCTAGAGCTGCAGCCGGATTTATACCTTTAGATCAACACCCTAGTTGGATTCAAGGTAAATATGCTGGAACTTACGAATGGGATAGTTCGGCTCAAAAATGGCAAGATGCTCTTGAAGGAAATCAAAAACTGGTTTTAGCTGATTTTCCAATAGAGTTTGGAGAAAATAAATCTGCTTTCAATAAAGTATCTATGGCTTATGCAATTAAGAAAAATACTAAGCACCCTAAAGAAGCTGCCACATTAATAGAATTTTTAACAACAGATCCTGAAGCTGTAAAAATCCTTGGAACTTCTAGAGGAATTCCTTTAAATGCTGCTGCTGTTGAAGTATTGGAGAGCAATGGGCAACTTACTGGTTTATCTTTCGAAGCTAATACTGCTGTTAAAAACTTTGCAGGTAAAGGTATTCACCCACTTTTTGAACATAAAAAATTAAACACTGATTTAAGAGGTGCTATTGAAACTTTAGGATATGGTCAAGCAAATGCTGAGCAAACTGCTAAATCAATTATATCTATCACTAACGAATTTCTATCACAAAATCAATAAAAATATATTATTAGGAGAATATCTATGAGTTATAAAAAAGTTTTTTTCTATCATTAACTGCACTATCTATTTTGACATCATGTAACAAAGATAAAAAAAATACATCTTCTTCAACTCCAGCCAATCAAGATATAACTTTAAGGGTTTCATGGTGGGGCGGAGATGATCGACATAAAAAAACTATAGAAGCTTTAAAACTTTTTGAAGAGAAGCATCCCAATATAAAAATCAAGTCAGAGTACGGTGGATGGCAGGGATGGCAAGAAAAAATCACCACTCAAATGGCTGGAAACATAGCTCCTGATCTTATGCAAATTAACTGGAACTGGATAGATATATTTTCTAAAAATGGAGATGGTTTTTACAATTTAAACGATCTTTCTGACCATATCGACTTGAATCAATACGATAAAAATATTTTAGAACAATGTGCTGTCAATGATAAATTGAATGCTATTCCCTATGGTGTAGCTGGAAGAGTTTTCCTATACAATAAAACAACATATGATAAAGCTGGATTACCTCTTCCTAAAAGTTTTCAGGACATTGTCACTTCAACTCAAATAATGAAGGAAAAACTTGGAGCTGATCACTTTGGATTCGAATCCGATTACTACGGTGCTCTTCTTCTTATGCTTTACAAACTGGAACAAGAAACTGGAAAACCATTTATTGTTGACAATAAAGTTGCCTATACTCAACAAGAGTTAGAAAATGCGGCTAATTTCTATTTGAATTTAGTCAATACGAAAACTATACCATCTCTAGAAGATAGGGCTGCAGCTGGAAATATCCAACTGGATCAACATCCTTCTTGGATTGTTGGAAAGTTTGGTGGTACTTATGAATGGGATAGTGCTTCTTTAAAGTGGAGAGACTCTTTGGAAGATGGGCAAGAACTTGTTGTCGGTGAATATCCAACAGATTTTGGACCTCATAAATCTGGTTTTTCAAAAGTTTCTATGGCTTTAGCAATTAATAAAAACACAAAATATCCAAAAGAAACTGCTGAATTACTAAATTTTCTAATTTCTGATCCTGAGGCTGTAAAAATTCTTGGAGTATCTAGAGGAATTCCTGCCAATAACTCTGCAGTTGCTACTTTAAAAGATGCTAATCTTTTAGATCCATTTATCTTAGATGCCAATAATAAGGTTATCAACTTTGCAGGTAAAGGTATTCACCCTCTATTTGAACATAAACAGCTACATGTAGCCTTAAAAGATATCGTGGACAAACTAGGATATAAGCAATTATCACCTGAAGACGCTTCCAATCAAATAATCAATGTCACAAATGAATTTTTAAAAGAGAATAACTAGGAGGAATTCATGAATAAAACTTTCAAACTTTCACTTTTCTTAGGGCTAACAACTTTGGCTCTAGGAAAAGTTGATTATACTGAAGCTGATAAAGCAAGACTCGAGACTGTTAAAACATTCTATAAAAATATAGTTACAAAGGGTCAAAGCAAAATTAACCCAACTCCACTTTTAGCTGATGGTATAAATATTTTAACCGAAGAACCTGTTGAGTGGATCTATCCCGATGGAAAAAATGCTAAAATCTCCAATTTTGCTAACCAGCAAAATTTTTTAAGAACCTTAGTTATTTTATCTGAAGTTACAGGGGATCCTCAATATAAAAATACTGCAATTAGTACAACAAAATACTTTTTAGATAACTTTACCGATAAAAATGGGCTTTATTATTGGGGAGGTCATAGATTCGTAAATTTAGATACCCTAAAATTAGAGGGACCCCAAGATAAAAATCAAGTTCATGAATTGAAAAACCATTTTCCATATTATGAATTTTTATATGAAGTAAATCCAACAAATACTAAAAATTATGTAACTGCTTTTTGGAATGGTCACATTGAAGATTGGAAAACTTTAGACATGAGTAGACATGGAAATTATAATAAAAAATTAGATATGAATATATTTAAAAATAACACTCCTATTGATATCGTAGTTACTGAAAATCTACCTATACTTCCAGAAACAAAAGGATTGACATTTATAAATGCAGGTTCTGACCTATTTTATTCAGCTTTTATTTTAAACAGCTTCGAGAGCAATTCTGATATGGTCAACTGGGCAAAAACACTTTTAAGACAGTATGAACTTGCTAAAAACCCTAAAACTGGTGCACCAGTTTATCAGTTTTCTTCACCAAAAAAAAGTGACTGGCCACCTAAATCTGATTCAGATACTAACTCTAAATATGGTGACAGAGCTTACAGACAGTTCGGTCCTGAATTTGGAGATATTGCAAAGGAAGGAAATGCCTTATTCAAGGGAAATGCAAAGGCTATTGTGGTGGATAACGCTTTAGTACTGACTGAAATTTATAAAAAAACTGGAGATAAAGACCTTTTGAACTGGTCAACAAACAATCTAAAAAATTTCTACAAAGTGGCTTTTGACTATGAAACTGGTGAAATTAAACCAATTTGGAATGACGGAACTGATTTGACTAACTATACCCTAGTTAGAGATGGGTACTATGGAAAAAAAGGAAGTAAATTAACTAAAACAAAGCCGACTACTGAAGAGTATGCTATTGCTCTAATTAGGTCTTATGAAGTTTCTAAAGATGGAGAACTATGGAATCTTGCCAGAGTAATGACAAACAAAACGTTTTCTCTTGGTGATATAGGAACAAGTGACGGAAAAAATATTAAACTGGACTTTAAGACTAAAAACTCTTCACCATATGCCTTACTTCTGATGACTGATTTATATGACATCACCAAAAATGATGATTATTTAAAAATGGCAAAAGTTATCGGTGACAATATTGTTAGTACTAAATTTAAAAATGGTTATTTTGTAGAAAGTTCAAATTATTTAAATTCAAGAATTGATTCCCCAGAAGCTTTTGCTTTAGTTACTTTAGATGCAGCTCTAAAAGGTAAATCCAGCTCTATACCTAAACATATAAGTAATGGCGGATATATCCACGGAGAACATATGGAAGGGGAGTCTGTATACGATAAAAATGTAATCTATAAAAAAACAACTTAGGAGAATCATCCATGATTAAAATAGGACTTAGAGCCCATGATATGGGTAAATATGCTTTAATAGATTTTCCAGAATTATTGAAACTAATTAAATCTTTAGACGGTCAATGTATTCAACTAGCTCTTGGAAAATCTTTTAATGAATTCAATATTTCAAAAGAAAACTTAAATAATGAACTCTCTCAATATTTCAAAAGAAATTTAGAGAACGAAAATATAAATCTTTCAGTTTTAGGTTGTTATATAAATATGGGAAATCCTGACACCCATATGAGAAACAAAGAGATTGAAAAATTTAAGTATCACTTAGATTTTTCTAAAAATTTTTCTGGATGTATTGTAGGAACTGAAACTGGTTGTTTAAGTACCGATTATACATACACACCATTAAATGATACTGACGAAGCCTTCAATATTTTTTTAGATACTTTAAAAAAATTGGTCAGCTATGCTGAAAAAACTCAGACCTTAGTAGCCATTGAAGGAGTTAAAAAACATATTATATCAACTCCTGAAAAACTAAACCTAGCTCTAACAACCGTATCTTCTAAAAATTTAAAAGTTATATTTGATCCTGTTAATTTCTTAGATGTTACTAATTTCCAAAATCAAAAAGAAATAATAGAAAAGTCTTTTGAACTTTTTGCTGATAAAATCGCAATAATTCACATAAAAGATTTTAAAATAGAAAATAATATTTTTAAAGTTGTTCCTATTGGTCAAGGAATTTTCGACATGGATACTTTGATGAAATGTATTGAAAAATATAATTTAAAAGTTGATCTTTTATTAGAAAACTCCAGTGTTGAAACCGCAAAAGAGTGTATTTATTTTACAAAAAATTCATATAAAAACAATAAAAATATCTAATCATTTTTATTCAAACAAAGGGGGAGACAAAGTGTCTAAAAAAATTATTTTATTATTGGCAAGTATTTTATCTGTGAGTGCCTTTGCACACACGGTTGAATTTGGTTTTGAAAACGAGCAATACGAAAGCAGATATAATACATCTGATGTATTTATGCCATATGTTAGTGCGACTATCAATCCATCTAAGGAATCAAATTTAAAAATTGATCTTAAATATATATATCAAGATCAATATGGAAAAGAAAGAGCTGAAGGTAGTAACAATAGATTCAAAACTCAAAGAGATAGGTTCGAGATGTTTGCAAGCGGTTACAGCTATAAAAATGGAGATTTTGCTTTTACACCTAAAGTTGGTTTCAGGTACGAACAATGGTCTATCAACGATAACTCTTTAAATCACCAAACAAAAAGAAATCTTAGTCTAAGATTTTTCCCAGATATGAACTACAAACTAACTAATACTACCAGCCTTTACTTAAGTGGATTTACAGGACCTCTATTTACTGAAACAAAACAAGAATCTAGAAAAGATTCTGGTTACAAAAAAGGTAACTTAGATACTAACTACTACTATGGTGACTGGTACCAAGAAGTTCAACTGATTGGAATTAAACAAGCACTTCCTAATAAAGATTCTATATGGGCATCACTTTATAATGAATACAAATATCTAGAACATTCATCTGAGTATATGCGTTGGCAATTAAGAGGAGGATACAACTGGGGAGTTACCAGTAAATTGGCTATCAATCCGTTTATTAGATACGATATATATCATAAAGAAAAAGGAAAAGAGTCTGCTTCTATAAGTGGAAGTAATCATGGTAAAACGAGAGACAAAGATGAGACAAGAGTAGGTACAACATTCAGCTATAAATTTGACCCTACACTTACACTGGTAGGAGAAGTTTACTGGCAAACAGCAAAAAATATAGCATACAACGGTAAAGCTTCACCTGATAGAGATAGAATGTTTTATAAACTTGGTCTAAGAAAAGCTTTCTAATTAAAAAGAGCCCTCTTCATATGAGAGGGCTTGTTTTATTGATGAATTATCTTTTTACCATTTTCTATTGGTTCTCTCTTAGATAGATGTATTATTTTATTCACAGCAAATTCTGCGTACTTATCCAATATCGCAGGTAAATCTGAATTTTGAATTAAATCGATATATATCGGGTCATCTTTTATTTTCGGTGCCACTCTATATTTTATATCTCCATTCATCTCCACTTCAAAATCACCATTGAACTCTCCATAAACCGGGTCTAAATTGAGATCTATATCTTTTACCATATCTGCCACTATCATTGAAAATATTTTTTTTACTTCCTCAGCTCCTTGTGCTTTAGACATTCTCGTTCTATAATCTCCCCAATATTTGAATTCTACCTCCGAAAATGATTTTTTATCTGCCATTTTTTACCTCCTCAACTCTAGTTTTTACAGGTTTCTATTCCCTATCTACGCTAATATATCAATTCTTCCTTTTTTCTTTTAAATTTTCTACTGTGTTTCACAGTTTTTTTATTTTTTTTAAAAGATAGTGATATTTTTTTAGTAAAAACAAGTTATATTAATTTTAAGGAGGTTTTTATGAAAATAATACATGATGAAAAAAATTCAAAATTTTATATAATTAATGAACAAGGGTTAGAGATTGCAGAGTTACTATACTCTCTTGATCCCCATAAAAAAACACTTAAATTAAACTCAACATGGGTCGAAGAGGAATACCGTCATAAAAATTTAGCTACTACTCTAGTTGAAAAACTTATTGTTTTTGCTGAACTGAATAATTTAAAAATTGTCCCAATCTGTTCTTTTGGAAAAACATATTTCAAAAGATATGCCAGCAAATACCGAGATATTCTGCTTTCACAATAATTTTATCTTGTTTTTATCAATATATTTTTTTATAATACTGAATATATAGATAAAATATTTTGGGAGGATTACTATGGGAAAAAAGGTTGTCATTTCTTTTAGTGGGGGAAAAGATAGTGTGTTATCTTTACATAAAGCAGTTTCATTGGGTTATGAACCAATTGCTCTTATGACAACAATCAATAAAAATAAAGGAGATTCTTGGTTTCACGATATATCATCTGATCTTTTAAAACAGGTTTCACTAGCTATCAATATTCCCTTGCTATTAGTGGAATGTAGTGGTGAAAATTATGAAAATACATTTGAAATAGCTTTAAAAAATATGAAAAATTTAGGAGCTGAAGCGTGTATTTTTGGTGATATCGATATTGCACACCATAGGGAATGGGGAGAAATTAGATGTAAAAATACTGGTCTTGAAGCTATTTTTCCTCTATGGCAAGAGAATAGAGAAACTTTAGTCAAAGAATTTATAGACTTAGGATACAAAGCTATTATAAAAAAAGTAAATTTAAAAAATATGAATGTAGATTTCTTAGGAAAGACTTTAAGTCACAAACTTTTAGAAGAGATTAAAGCAACCGGTTCTGATGTCTGTGGAGAAAATGGAGAATACCACACATTTGTATATGATGGACCTATTTTTTCCAAGGAGATTCCATTAAAAAATACAGGGGATATAATTAATGAAAACACTCTAGTTTTGAAGAGTTATTAGAGTTGTATATATAAAATGAATCGTTTATACATACAATAAATAAGTGATATACAGCATAAATATGCTGTATATTTTTTTATATTTGTATATTTTAAATGCTATATGTACAATTATAAATATAAAAGTAAGTAAAAAAATCATTACTAGGAGGATTTTTTATGTTCACACACACATTTAATATGGCAGAAACTTTGGCAATAGCAGTTTGTTTATTATTGATTGGAAGGTGGATTAAAGGAAAAGTATATTTTTTTGAAAAATTCTTTATACCCGCTCCTGTTATTGGAGGAGTTATATTTTCTATTATCTCACTAATCGGCTATAATATGCAGCTTTTTGTTTTTGATTTTGATGGTTCATTAAAAAATCTTTTAATGGTGGCTTTTTTTACTACAATAGGGTTTTTAGCAAGTTTAAAAATGCTAAAGAAAGGTGGACTTCAAGTTTTTACCTTCTTACTTGTCGCAGTTATACTCGTTGTTATTCAAAATGTTGTCGGTGTTTCATTGGCTAAAGTCTTCAATTTGAATCCTCTAATTGGAATTGCTGCTGGTTCTGTCCCTCTTACTGGTGGACATGGAACTTCGGGAGCTTTTGGACCTGTTCTTGAGGCTGCTGGTGCCACTGGTGCTATGTCGGTTGCAATTGCTTCAGCTACTTTTGGACTTGTTGCCGGATGCCTTATCGGTGGACCTGTTGGAAAAAGACTCATGGCTAAACATAATCTGGATTCGCCTAGAGAGATTGAGATGTTTCTTGATGGAAATGAAAATCCTTCCGACACAAAAATACTTTTAAATGAGGATCTTTTATTTAGAGCTATTGTTTATATTGTTTTAGCTATGGGAATCGGTGGATTTATAACACCTTTGGCTAAAAATTTGGGGATTGTACTTCCTATATATATTGGACCCATGATTGTTGCTGCTATTATCAGAAATATCGCTGATGAAACTAAAATAGAAATTCCATTGAATGCCATAAATGTTGTTGGGAATATCGCACTGCAACTATTCTTGGCTATGGCACTGATGTCTATGAGACTTTGGGAACTGGCTGCATTAGCTGTTCCATTAGTTGCTATTCTTTTAGTTCAAAAAGTAGTCATGGCTTTATATGCTTATTTCATTACATTTAGAGTTATGGGTAAAGATTATGATGCTGCAGTAATGGTTGTTGGTCATTGTGGATTTGGAATGGGAGCTACACCCAATGCAATGGCAAATATGGAATCCTTCACAGCCGCAAACGGTCCTTCTCCCACAGCATTCTTTGCTCTTCCGTTAGTTGGATCTCTTTTTATAGATTTTGTTAACGCTTCCATCATAACAGTATTTATCAATATGTTTTCTTAACTTGATACATTTTTCTAAAATAGAAAAGGAGAGTTTTCTAACTCTCCTTTTTCTTTTTCATCACTGATTCAATATCACTCTTGTCCCATCTGCCATTTCCAATATCTGACTTCTTTGGTCTGAGTATATAACTCTAGCAACTGGTCTTCTCACTTGATTATACTCTTGATAACTTGGTCTTGGATTTCCATAAAAATTTTGAGGGACTCCCATGTTTCCATATTTTCTATTGGCATTCTCTATTACAGCTTGCCTTTCATACCCTCTACGTATTTGAGTATCTAGCCTTCTTAAATCCTGCTCATGTTTATATTCACTTTGGTTGTATTGCGATCCTAGAATTAAGGCAGATCCTGTCACGATAGCTGCTCTTGTTCCTCCATTCAATTCTCCCCACCAACTTGCATAACTCAATGAAGAGGATAGAAGCAACAGCAAAAGTATTCCTTTTTTCATTTGTACATCACTCCTTAAATGTTGATACTATATTATAAATCGTTTTATAACAAAAAGCAACTTTTGTATATTTTGTTATATCTATGATATAATTAAAAATATAAAAATTCAGTGATAAGAAGTTTTTTAAAAATATTTTTACAGCATCACTGGACATTTTTTTAATTATTAAAATTAACCGCTTATGTTGTATATAATCATTTTTTTTAATCTAAAGATATCTTTTTTATTTCTTATACAGCATATACGGCTATAATTTGTAAGGAGAGTACTATGGCTATAAAAAAAACTAATGCAATGAGGGAGCTTGATAAAGCTAAAATAAAATATGATATCATTGCCTATGATGTTGATGAAAACTATCTGGGAGCTATTAGTGTTGCATCAAAAACTGGAGCAGATATAACTAAAGTCTTTAAAACATTAGCTCTTACAAATGATAGAGATGAACTTTTTATTGTATGTATCCCCGGAAGTGATGAAGTGGATTTAAAAAAAGTTGCTTCATTTGTCAATTCTAAAAAAGTCGATATGCTTGAACTTAGTAAACTAAAAGAAAAAACAGGTTATATAAGAGGTGGATGCTCACCCATTGGAATAAAAAAGAAACATCTGACATTGATACATAACAGTTGTTTACAAAAAGATTTCATATTTATAAGTGGAGGACAAAGAGGTCTACAAATTAAAATTAATCCAAATGATTTAATAAACTTTCTCAATATGAAAGTTGAAAATCTTATCATTGAATAACTTTTCTAGGAGTGTAATTATGAATACAACAAATTCTATTGTTACTGTGCTATCTGATAAAAATATTATTGGAGTTATGTCCTCATCTATTTCTATTATGATTCTGGGTTTTTATTTGGGAAAAACTGACAAATTAAAAAGTTCTTTCTCAATACCTTTAGGAGAACTTATATTGTCAATATCTATTCCAGCTCTATCTTTTAACGCTTTCATGAAAGATTTTAATAGAGAAACTTTTATTAATGGAATAAATATTTTAATTTGGAGTTTTTTAATCCATCTATTTTTAATAGCTATTGGCAATATTTTTTATAAAAACTTGAATATGAACAAGCAAATGACATTAAAAATAATGTCTGTTTTTGGAGGAGTTACTGTTTTTGGGATTCCAATAGCCCAAGCCTTATATGGAGATTTAGGGGTTATATACTCCTCAATTTTCTCTATTCCCTACAGAATTTTACTTTATTCTTATGGCTTTATTAAGATGTCTAGCATAAAAATGGATAAGAAAAATCTCAAATCTATGTTTTTAAATCCAGTTATTCTAGCAACTTTCACTGGGCTTTTTATATGGATGTTCCAAGCATATCTTCCTCAAGTAAACATAAGTGGACAAAATTTTTCTATTTTAAGAATTGATAAAACAGCATTTTGGATATATAAACCCTTATCTTTTTTAGCCGGTTTATGTTCACCACTAGCATGGTTGGCGGCTGGATTAAAATTATCTGAGTTACCTATTAAAGAGTCATTAAAAAATTCTATAGCTTGGCAATTCTCTGTTGTCAAAACTATTTTGATTCCTCTTTTAATACTACTTATTATTTTTGGAGCCAATCTCCTTGGTGTCCTTCAATTATCCAGTATTAGCTTAGGAGTTATAACTATTATGATGGCAACTCCAACAGCGTCTGTTGTCATAGCTTACTCTTTAAAATATAATAAAGAGCCATTAACTACATCAAGTTGTTCTTTTTTATCAACTGTTTTTAGCTTGGTTACAATCCCTATTTTAATAGCTTTTTTACAAATTTTTGAATAATTTAGTGATAGTCCTAAAGTGAATTGACTTTACGAATAAATACTAAATTTGACCACTACTATTGTATATAAAAAAAATGTCCACTTGTGATGTAAAAATGTTAGGAGGAATTCAAATGTATTTTAAAAGTTTTAAAACAATTGTTGAAATTTGTGTGGCAATTGGACTCACTCTTTTTGTAATTGCTCTGGGAACTATTCTTATGGATATATATAATTCAAAAAATATAGAAATGAAAAATGATTATGTTATTATTTTAGGAGCCGGATTACAGGGGAATAAACCAAAAGATGTTTTAAAATATCGATTAGATAAAGCAATTGATTACTATAAAAAATACCCTAATGTTATTTTTATTGTTTCTGGTGGAAAAGGGAAGGATGAAATCATCAGTGAAAGTAAAGCTATGAAAAATTATCTTATTTCACACTCCATCCCCCAAAATAATATTATTGAAGAAAATAAATCTACAAAAACTTTAGAAAATCTTATTTTTTCTTACAACCTTATTCCACCCAATATAAAAAATATCGGTGTTATAAGCAATGATTTTCATATGTATAGGATTAAGTTTTTTGCAAATCTATTGAATTATAAGCTCAATCCTATCTATGCTAAAACACCCCTTAAAAATAAAATTAGCTTATTTACTCGAGAAACTTTAGCCGTTATTTACTACAGTCTCAAAAATATTTTTATCAAGATGCCATAAAAAAATCCTTTACTAGGACAGCAACCTTATATCGAGCCTCCAATACCTTTAAACTTCTCTACAAAAGCGGATATTTTTTGAAAAACACTCTGCTTTTTAGTTAAATAGTTAGGATTGAGAGGACTCATTTTAGGGATAATCTCATTTAAATCAGTTCCATTATCACTAGCTTGTTCCCTCTTCAGTGATGTCAGTATATATCTTTTAGCTGCATCTACATTAAGTTTTTCCTTTCTAATCAACTCTTCAGCTTCTTTTTCCTGTTCTATTTGAGCGAACGAGAAAAAAGCATCTATTATATTTGCTTTGTCATCAAATCTATCCAAATCTGTCTGATTTATAAAATCAACTATGAGACTCTCTTTTGCACGACTTCCAGCACTCGATCTAATTAAACGTCGTATATCTTCAATCAGTATTTCTTTACTATTTACATTTTTATATTTTTCAAAAATTAACTCAAGAATATAATCCAAGTTTATCTCCTGTGATTTTAAAAGATCTACTTCAAACACAACATCATCCCAATCGATTGTGGAATTCTCTTCAACTTCCTGCCTCTTTCCACGACGAAGCCACTCACGAATATCATTGTATGTGGAACGATAATCTTGAATCACTCTCTCTTCAAGCATTTCAATTTCCTTCATACTCGCTATATCTTCATCACTAACATAATACATAGCTTTGAACTCCTCAACTAATTTTGAATCATTCACATCAAGAGATTGCAAAGCTTTTAATCTCGTAAACTCATCATAATTTTGTAATATATTCTCAATTCTTAAGTATTCTCCAAAGAGTCTAGCAAAATCCTTTTTATCCTTTTCAGTAATAATGTCATCAACATTAGGAAAACGAGTGCTTAATTCTCTAACTACTTCTATATAACCACGACGTGCCCCACCCGTACTAATATCAACAAATCCTTCCAAGTACTCTCTATAACTTTTCTCAAGAACTACATTTTTTGTATTTTTATCGCCAAACAGTGTTATAGCATCTATTGTCGCTGTTTCTAAATCTCTAAAAGTGACAATATTTCCAAAAGTTTTTGTAGAATCATAGATACGATTTGTTCTTGAAAATGCCTGTATAAGCCCATGATAACGTAAATTTTTATCAACAAACAGCGTATTTAACGTTGGAGCATCAAACCCTGTTAAAAACATTCCAACTACAATTAATAGGTCAATCTCCTGTTTTCTTACCCTATTAGCAAGATCACGATAATAGTTTTGAAACTCTTTACTATCAATTCCAAAGTTTGTTTTAAACATTGTATTATAATCATTGATAGCTAAAGTTAAAAATTCCTTTGCACTCTGATTCATTGCTGATGGTTCAAAAGTTTCGTCAACAATATCTCCTATGGAATTCTGTTCTTCATTAGCTGCAAAAGAAAAGATAGTTGCAATTTTTAAAGGTTTCTCACTATTCTTTTGTAAGTTTGCTAATGTCTCATAATAAAGTTTTGCTGCATCAACACTACTCACAGTAAACATTGCATTAAATCCTTTTCCAGTGTTATATGCACGATGAGTTTTTATTTTAAAATTGTTGAGAATATACGTTGATATCTCTCTGATTCTTTCAGGATGTAAAAAGGCTTTTTTTGCTTCCGCTGAAGTTAGCTTCTCTTCATCCTGTTCCATCTCAATAGATTTAAACTTAGGACGAACATCATTATAATCCACTTTAAACTTGAGAACTTTCTCATCTCTAATCGCATCAGTAATAACATATGAATGTAGCTCTTGACCAAATACACTTGCAGTTGTTTCAGAGCCTAAAGCATTTTCTGGAAATATTGGTGTACCTGTAAACCCAAACTGGTAGTATTTTTTAAATTTTTTAGCAATATTTTTTTGAGCTTCACCAAATTGTGAACGGTGAGCTTCATCAAAAATAAAAACAACTTGTTTATCATAGATTGGTAAATTTGCTTCACTTTTTATTAAATTATTTAACTTCTGAATAG
The DNA here is from genome assembly GCF_977044495.1 of Cetobacterium sp. Classification (NCBI taxonomy): domain Bacteria; kingdom Fusobacteriati; phylum Fusobacteriota; class Fusobacteriia; order Fusobacteriales; family Fusobacteriaceae; genus Cetobacterium; species Cetobacterium sp. Next base: position 91,619 of record NZ_CDRRQU010000003.1, read on the forward strand.
TAGTCACAATAATTTTATTGTCATCTTTCTCAACGTTTCTTTTAAGTCCAGCAGTGTTTTCAGATCCATTGACACTGTCTGGAGAAAAACGCTGGTATTCCTTCATTGTTTGATAGTCTAAATCTTTTCTATCTACAACTATGAGCTTTTTATCTTCCATAAAATTCTTTCTGTTGCAGCTATTTGGTACGGTCTCATAATTAACAATATGTTATTTGAATCAAAAACAGAGTAGTGTAATAAT
>NZ_CDRRQU010000003.1:91872-95563 GCF_977044495.1 Cetobacterium sp.
GTATTTTTTTGAAAAAATGTCGCTGTAAAATCTTTTAAATCTCTAATAAGAGTATTATCAGATTTTGCCCAGTTCATAGTGAAATCAAAGCTATTTTTATCCCTTTTAGTAGTATTCGCAAAGTATTTCGTATCTGTACCATTTGAAATTACACAAATCTGAAGATATTTAAACAGAGAGTTATCTGAGTTAAAGCTCTCTTTAGTGTATCTATTGATTTGGTTAAATGCTTCACGAATAGCAATTCCACGCTTTTTTAACTCCACTTGAATCAGAGGTAATCCATTTACTAGAATTGTGACATCATAGCGATTACTTTGAGTTCCTTTTTGTTCAAACTGTGAAATAACCTGCAACTTATTTCTGGTAATATTTTTCTTATCTACGAGATAGATATTTTGAATATGTCCATCATCAAAAGTGAAATCATAGATATGGTCATCATGAATTTTACGAGTCTTATCTATATGGCTATCACTTGGTTTATCTAAATACTCCTCGCAAAATCTTTTCCATTCAGAATCTTGAAATTGAATATTATTAAGCGTTTCTAACTGTACCCTAATGTTTTTTAACATCTCTTTTGTATTAATAAGCTTAGGTAGATATTCATAGCCTTGATTTTTTAAATCTTGTATAAGTTCCTCTTCCAACTGAGCTTCTGTTTGATAACTTACACCTTGTTGAGCTATTTTGTTGTATCTATCTAAAACTATAAAGTTATTGGTTTCTGTAATTGGTTTATAATTAGTCATAAAATTCCCCTCTGTTTTAGCTATTATATTCAAGTTCTAAGCTTAATTTTTCTCTTTCTAACTCTTCTATCAATTCATCCTCTGTTGAAAAATAAAATTGATATTTAGAAGCAAAGATATTTTTACTATCATCCAATAATGTATATTTTACCATTGAATCATTTTTATCTGAGCAGAGAAGCAATCCTATAGTAGGATTGTCTCCTTATAGTAGTTATCACCTTCTATATTAATTCTTTTTTGTCTGCCTACAAAAGAAAATCCCTTTCCTAGTTCAAGAAGAAAAAGCTGGAGCTTATTCATAAGAGCAGATTCTAAATCACTTTCTATAGATATTGTATAATCTCCTTTTCCCAAAAATTCAAAAACCATAGGACTTTTTATTATATCAGAAGCTATTTCTACTTTTTGTCCCACTGATGAAAGTTCTTTTACTGCAATTGGATCTTTATTCATCTTAATTCTTTCATATAATAGAGAACTTACCTGCCTATCCAGTTCTCTTGAAGACCAGTTATTTTCTATTGTTTCAATCATGTAAAAATTACGAATATCATCATTTTTTAATTTCATTAAAAGTCTATAGTGTGTCCAGCTCAATTCTCCACTCACTGAGTGGAGAATTGGAAACGTTAAATAAAATTGTTTCATATACCAAAGATTTTGCTTTGAATAACCTTTTCCAAACTCTTTTGTTAACTTTTTAGAAATAGATTCAACTACAAATTTTCCATATTCGGCTCGATTTTCTCCTCTTTGTTCTTCTTCAACAATCTCTCTACCAATATTCCAATAACTTTCTATCATAACTGTATTTACAACCTTAAATGCTTTAGCACGACCATTCTCTAAGATACTTTTTACCCTAACATATAGATTTTCTACCAATTCCAACTCATTTTTCATATTATCTCTCCATTATTTTTTCATTTTTTTTGAAAGTAAGTAGCTTATCTCTATAGTATTCATATTGTTTTTGTCGTGCCTCTATCTCTGCTGGTAATCCTGTTTTAATGTCATTTACAAGAGCATCAAATCTATCAAGAATATCTACAATACGCTGTTGCTCTTCAAGAGGAGGAAGAGGGATTAAAATTTTTGATATATCATTAGCTGAAACATCAATAACTTTTGTTCCTTTAGCAAATTTCACTTTTTGTTTTTCAAAGTTTAGTGATTGAGTTATATATACAAAAAATTTACCCAATATTATATTAGATGGTTTGAATATTGTTGCATGTCCTCCAGTTACTGCTTGTTCTGTACCTAAATAAAGAAGAGCCTTTCCTACATCTTTTAAATTTTCACTTGTATTTGTGATTATAACATCTCCATAATTAACTTTTTTTAACTTTTGTGCTGTTTCGTATGAAACAAAAGATTTAGTTTCAACTGTAGAATTTCCATAATAGGTATAAATCTGCCCGTAATGAATTGCAGGAACTCCTGATTCTGTAAAATCTGCTTTAGGAAGTCCATTTCCTCTAACTAATTCTCCTATATCCGAAATTGTTCTCCACTCAACCTCTTCTCCAAAAGTAAGTAAACTATCTCTATAATATTCATACTGCTGTTTTCTCATTGTAAGCTCTGCTGCAAGCTCTGTTGTAAGCTCTGTAAAGGTATCTAAAATACGCACAATTTCCTCTTGTACTGGTAATGGTGGTATAGGAATAACTATTTCTTTAACAATTTGTGCATTTATATTTGTTTGACTTCCTTGTCCCAGAGATTTTATGTATTCATATTTGCTCCATAAAAAATAAAATACATACCTATATAATGCTTGATTAGTGTCTACATCTATATTACAACACGCTTGATTTGTAGTCATTGGAATTTTATTTATTCCAACTTTCCCAACTGTAGCGCCATACATTGCAATAATAACGCAATTCTTGGGAATCCATTTAGCTGACGAATTATCTAAGCCTTGTTGTGTTATTTTAATGCCAGTATCTAATATATCACCAAAATCGATCTCTTGAGTTCTTAACCATGGAATATCTCCTCCATAATAACTATTAATATCTGTTTTTGGAGTTCCACCTGAAGTTATTTTTTTACTTATATCTTTTATTTTTTTATACTCAACTCCATCAGGGCATAGTTCATCTATTAGCTTCTCTAACCTACTCATCTTAGACCTCCTCGGTGTTATATTCACTGTAACCCTCGTAGTAGTAACTTACATCTATACCCTTCATGAATAGATTACGGTCATTGATTTCAGTAGTAAGCGCCTGTTTTAAAAGGTGTTTAATCTCAATATCTTTAACAACACTTCTTTCCATAGTTGATAGATATTCATCTTTATCAACCAAATTCCAATCAATTACTTGCTTGATATTTTCTTTTAGTATAAGGTCAAGCCATATCCGAGTTGTTCTTCCATTCCCTTCACGGATTGGTCAAATGTTGTTTGTGGCATAGTATCTATATATTTTAACGAAGATTCTAGATACATTACTGGCGCAAAGCGAAAATTGCTTTTAGCTATATTAACCGTTCTAATTTTTCCTGCAAAATCATAGATATCTTCAAATAGATATTTATGGATATACTGAAGTCCTTCGAATGTTCCTATTTGTACTCTGTTAATATCTCCAGAGTCAAACAGTTGCTTGGCTTTTTGTTTACTAATTTTCTCTTCCACTTTTGAAAGCTCTATCTGACTAGTAATATTTAGTTTATTGTCTAAAATCATACTTTACTCGACCTCAATCTCTGCAACTATCTTATCTATCTCAATACGAAGTCTATCTATATTGCTTACTGCTGCTTTTATCTTGGCATTCAACTCCTTTATATCTATAATCTCCCTTGTATCTTTTGCTTCTACATATGTATTTACAGAAAGGTTATAGTCCTCTTCAGCTATTTTTGAGTTATCAACAGATTTTGAAACATGGTCAATATCCTCTTTGGTATCAAAT